>JAFOFP010000071.1 GCA_017387285.1 Lachnospiraceae bacterium | reverse complement strand
TTGACCGTGATCCCTTGCATCTGGTCAGTCCCTGCGACAGCAAGCTGACCGTTCTCCCCATCACCAAAAATGGGATTTTCACGCTGAAGCACACCCCTTACACCCTTTCCGAACTGCTAAGGGACCCGGAGCTGGCCACGGCCTACGAGGGTGGCTATGCGCTGATCTTCCGTCTCACTGTGGATGACTATCACCGCTACTGCTTTGCCTGCGACGGAGAAGTTTCCGGTTCGGTTCGGATCCCCGGCGTTTTCCACACGGTAAACCCCATCGCCAATGACCACTTCCCCATCTACAAGGAAAATACCCGGGAATACTGCATTCTCCACACGAAGGAGTTTGACGATATTCTCCTGATGGAGGTAGGTGCCCTTCTGGTAGGGAAAATTGTAAATCATCCCATCGAAGGTACAGTCCTTCGCGGCCAGGAAAAGGGATATTTCCGGTTCGGCGGTTCCACCGTGGTTTTATTGATAAAAAAAGACACAGTCCGGATCGATGCCGATCTGCTTGCGAATTCCGCGGAAGGATACGAGACTGTGGTTCGATTCGGTGAACGTATCGGCTCTGTTCCCCCGACTCATCGACCTATATCATAAGCTTTTTCTCTCAAAAGGAGCCGGCGTGTAATGTCAAACACGTCGGCTCCAATCATATTACTTTAACAAAAAATGCCCTACATCGTCTGATTATCCAATGACACTTTTCCAAGACGTGCCTTCTCCAGGAATTCTCTCATCTCATCATCTGCGTGATGAATCAGCAGATTTTTCCCTGTGGGCGGCTGTTCCAGATAATCCCGGCGAAGTTCGGTATTTGCCCGCTCCACCTCTTCTTTTAGTTCTCTGGCCGACATCCGGGCAGCTCCCTGTCCGAGAATAATCACCTGCTCCACGCCATCGGAGGTGGCCACCGTCACCTGATGATGTCTGGCAATCCGGTGGGTCGCCTTCTCAATATACTGGTCTGCCGTCTCTGCCTCTCTGGTATACACCACATGAATATTGTGATAGGTCAGCACCTTTTCTGTGCCTCCCTGCACCTTGTAGGCATCGAACACAAGGATCAGCACACACTGTCGAATCCCCTGATAGTTGGACAAAATATCCATCAGCTTGGTTCTGGCACCATCAATATTCACCTCCGCCAGTTCTCTGAGTTCATCCCAGCCAAAAATAATATTGTATCCATCCACCAGCAGATATTCGGTCCCATCGGTTTTCTTTCCGGAGCGATACCGCTCCGGTACCGAATAGTCCCGCACCACAGGACCTCTGGCTACGCTGCGCTCCTGTCTGACGGCTCCGTAGGTTCTGGAAAAAATCGCCTCCAGTTCCTTCTCCTCAGCAGTGGAGCCCCAGGACGTTCCGCGATAGATCTGATTTCCGTCATCTCTGGCAGAATTCATTTCATGGACATCCACACTTCCGCTGATCTGTTTTCCTGCCTGAGAAAAATCGCCGGATCCTACTGTCCAGGCAGCACCTATCCTATCTTCATCCACCCCAGCCTCAAACTGAGCCAGCATTTCACGTGTCTTCCCGTCTGTCCGATCACCATTTAACCCATATCGCTTCAGATCATCACTCCGATCTGCTGACATCTCAGGTTCCTTTTCTGTACCAAATCCACTGTCCAGATGCATATACTCCCTCACCTGATCCCAGCCAACCCAAAAGCCTGCTCCATGGGCGCAAAATACGGATCCGGTCGGATTTTCCATATCTGCTTCACTGTCATAACCGATGGCTTCGATCACCTGCTCCGCGTTATGACAAGGCTCATATCCGGCCGGTGCACAGGACAATCGCCCTCTCCCTCCGGTATAAGCCGCCACCTGGGCCTGATAATTGCGCATCTCCGATACCGGCGCCTTTCCGCTTAATACGGCCATCTCGCCCACCATTTCCGGTGCCGAAAAGGTTCCAAACATGGCCTGAATATCGTTCATCGCCCGGCCAATCTGGCCCTGCGGAACCTCCAGATGATACTCATACCAGGGTTCCAGCAAAACACTGTTTGCCATCATCAATCCCTGGCGGACAGCCCGGTAGGTGGCCTGCCGGAAATCGCCCCCCTCTGTGTGCTTCAGGTGCGCCCGCCCCGTCAGCAGGCTGATCTTCATATCCGTGATGGGTGAGCCGGTCAGTACCCCCAAATGCTCCTTTTCCTCCAGATGGGTCAGGATCAATCGCTGCCAGTTTCGGTCCAGCAGATCTGTACTGCAGGATGCCTCGAATTCCATACCGCTGCCCGACTCTCCCGGTTCAAGCAGCAGATGCACCTCCGCATAATGGCGCAGGGGCTCGTAGTGGCCCACACCCTCCACCGGTTCAGCGATGGTTTCCTTGTAAATAATACTTCCCTCATCAAAACCAACTTCCAATCCGAACCGCTCGTTGATCAGGGTCCTCAGCACTTCAATCTGCACCTCACCCATGAGTTGGGCATGGATTTCCCCCAACCTCTCGTTCCATGCAATGTGAAGGGCAGGCTCCTCCTCCTCCAACTGGCGAAGTTTCCCCAGGGTGGTTCGCACATCTGCCCCCTCCGGCAGAGTGATCCGGTAGGTCAGCACCGGTTCCAAAACAGGAAGCTGTCCGCCTGTTTCAGCACCCAGGCCCTGACCGGGATAGGTCTCATTTAACCCGGTGACCGCACAGACGGTTCCCGCCGTCGCCTCTCCCACCGCCTCAAACTTTTCCCCGGAATAGAGTCGGATCTGACTGATTTTCTCCTCGCCCACCGGCATCTTTACCCTCAATGTCCCACCGGTCACCTTGAGGTGAGTGAGACGGTTTCCCTGAACATCTCTGGATATCTTATATACCCTGGCAGCAAAAGCCGCCCCATAAACAGGCATCTGTGCATATCGACACAGCCCATCCAGCAGAGGCTCCACCCCCTCCAGCTTCAAAGCAGAGCCAAAATAACAGGGAAAAACCACTCTCTGACGGATAGCCTGCCCGATGGAGCCATCACTGATGCCACCATTCTCCAGATACTCCTCCATCAGATCCTCATGACACATGGCCAGATCATCCTCGACGGATTCCTTCGCCCGTGCTTCGTCAAACTCCACACACCGCTCATCCAGCTGTGATTTCACCTCAGCCAGCAATCGCTCCCGATCGGGTCCCTCCTGATCCATCTTATTGACAAAGATCATCACCGGAATACGATACCTCTCCAACAGTTTCCAAAGGGTATAGGTGTGCCCCTGAACGCCGTCAGCTCCGCTGATCACCAATATAGCCACATCCAGCACCTGCAATGTTCTCTCCATCTCCGCGGAAAAGTCCACATGCCCCGGGGTGTCCAGCAATGTAAACTCGGTGTTGCCCCGAACAAACCTGGCCTGTTTGGAAAAAATGGTGATTCCTTTTGCCCTTTCCAGGGAGAAGGTATCCAAAAATGCATCTCTGTGATCCACCCGTCCCAGTCTGCGAATGCTTCCGGTCA
>JAFOFP010000070.1 GCA_017387285.1 Lachnospiraceae bacterium | reverse complement strand
AAAACAGGTTTCTCACCAAAAAGGTGGTCCCCTCCGGCGCGCCGATCTCCTCGATGGATTTTTCCTCACCGCCCCAGATCACATAGCGGGTACCGGTCAGTTCGCCTGCTACACGGGTGACCAACTCCACCTGGCTTACGGCCGCAATACTGGAAAGTGCCTCACCGCGAAATCCCAATGAGGAAACGGTCATCAGATCCAAAGCCGATTTGATCTTACTGGTAGAATGGCGCAAAAATGCGACAGGCACCTGATTTTTTTCGATGCCACAGCCGTTATCAGTCACACGAATAAAGGAAATACCGCCGTCTTTGATCTCCACGGTCACCGCACTGGCTCCTGCATCAACTGCATTCTCTACCAGCTCTTTCACCACACTGGCCGGGCGCTCGATCACCTCACCGGCTGCGATCTGATTGATCGTCTGTTGATCAAGGACATTGATAATAGGCATTTACATCCTCCTTTCGCACTACCAACGATTTTTCAGGCTGGTCTGCAGTCGATAAAGTGTATTTAAGGCATCGAGAGGTGTCATAGTGGACAACTCCATTTCCTGTAATTCTTTGATAATATCATCTTCTTTTACGGTGTCAAAGAGAGTGAGCTGAGTCAGATCCACCTCGTCCATCTTGCGGACACGGGGCTTATTTGCTCCGGCCTGAGCATGAATACCGGCGATCTCTTTTGCCCGCAGCGTAATATCCGCATCGGAAAGCTCCTGAACAAGCTCTTTTGCCCGCTCCAGGACAATCTGAGGAACACCCGCCAACTTAGCCACCTGAATACCATAGCTCTTGTCGGCACCGCCTTTGACAATTTTTCGCAAGAATACGATATCGTCTCCCATTTCCTTGACTGCGACACAATAATTGTTTACACCGGGAAGGGCACCTTCCAGCTCAGTCAGTTCATGGTAATGGGTGGCAAACAGGGTTTTTGCTCCCAGCTGTCTGGGGTTTGCGATATATTCCACCACTGCCCATGCAATACTCAATCCGTCAAAGGTACTGGTTCCGCGGCCGATCTCATCCAGGATCAGCAAGCTGTTTTTGGTGGCATTGCAGAGGATATTGGCTACCTCTGTCATCTCCACCATGAAGGTAGACTGACCGCTGGCCAGATCATCGGATGCACCCACTCGGGTGAATATCCGGTCACAGATGCCGATATTGGCCGATTTTGCAGGGACAAAACTTCCCAGCTGCGCCATCAGACAGATCAGTGCGGTCTGACGCATATAGGTGGATTTACCGGCCATATTGGGTCCGGTGATAATAGAAATCCGTTTGGCATTATTGTCAAGATAGGTATCATTTGCAATAAAGAGGTCATCTCTCATCATCCTCTCCACCACCGGATGGCGTCCATCACGGATATCTATGATACCCTTTTCGTTGATCTTCGGGCGGACATAATTGTAGCGGGTAGCTACAACAGACAATGAACACAGCACATCGATGCCGGCGATGGCTTTGGCTGTCTGCTGGATCCGAAGGACCTCCTCGCCAATCTTGCGGCGAATCTCACAGAACAGATCATACTCCAGAACAAACAGTTTGTCCTCTGCCCCAAGGATCACATCCTCCAGCTCTTTGAGCTTAGGTGTGGTGAATCGCTCGGCATTGGTCAATGTCTGTTTGCGGATATAATCATCGGGCACCATGGAGAGGAAGGAATTGGTCACCTCCAGATAGTAACCGAATACCTTATTGTACTTTACCCGGAGGTTTTTGATTCCGGTGCGTTCCCGCTCCTCCACCTCCAGCTGGGCAAGCCACTGTTTTCCGTCAGTCTTTGCGCGGCGAAGACGATCCACCTCCTCGTGGTATCCCTCGCGGATCATTCCGCCCTCGCGGACAGTGATGGGAGGTTCCTCCTCGATGGACCGCTCGATCAGGGTCGTAATATCCTCCAAGGTATCCAGATCACTGTTGATCTCCTTCAACAGCGAACATTCAAATCCATTGAGAATCTGCTTGATATGGGGAAGCATCCGCAGGGAATTGCGGAATGCGATCAGATCTCTGGGGTTGGCCGTCTGATAGGAAATACGTCCGATAAGACGCTCCAAATCATAAATCGGATTCAGATATTCGATCAACTCCTCACGGTCAATGAAATGCTCTCCCAGTTCCTCCACCGCATCCTGCCTGCGCAGGATCTCGCCCCGATCCACCAGAGGCTGCTCAATAAAACTTCTCAGCTGACGGGCTCCCATGGCTGTCTTTGTCTTATCCAGCACCCAAAGCAGAGAGCCTCTCTTTTGTTTTTCCCTGAGAGTCTCCGTCAATTCCAGATTACGGCGGGTAGACGTATCAATCACCATAAAGCGACCGGTACGGTAAGGAGTGATCCGTGTAATATGAGAAAGATTATTTTTTTGCGTTTCCAACAAATACTGTAAAATCGCGCCGGCAGCCACCGTTCCGATGGGATAGTCCTCAAGACCGAAGCCCTTTAATGTGCTGACACCAAAGTGATCTTTGAGGATATAATGGCAGGTCTCATCGGCAAAATAGCGGTTCTCCAGTGACGACAGCAACAGTCCCAGGCGTTCTTTTAGGTCAACGGTATCGATTCCGGACATAAAGAATGCATCATTGCACACGATCTCCGACGGTGTATACTTGGTCAGCTCATCCATCAGGGTACGCTCTGAGTCGGCCTCCGTCACATAAAAATCTCCGGTGGTCACATCACAGATGGCAATACCGAAGGACTTTTCCAGGTAAACAATGCCCATAAGATAATTGTTTTTGGTCTCATCCAGCGCCATCTCACTGAAAATCGTTCCCGGAGTGACGATCCTCACCACCTCACGTTTGACCAATCCCTTGGCAAGCTTGGGATCCTCCACCTGCTCGGCGATAGCCACTTTATATCCCTTCTGGACCAAGCGATTCAGATATGTATCCACAGCATGATAAGGAACGCCGCACATAGGTGCGCGTTCCTCCAATCCGCAGTCTTTTCCGGTTAAGGTAATTTCCAGTTCCCGGGATACTGTGATCGCATCCTCAAAGAACATTTCATAAAAATCTCCCAATCGATAAAACAGTATGCAGTCACTGTACTGCTTTTTCGTTTCCACATACTGCGTCATCATGGGAGACATCTGTGTCTGTGCCACGTCAGGCTGCCTCCTCGATCTGTAGGTTATCAAATAGGTTTGTTTCCATGCTTATTTATTATAATATACAATTTTTTCGATAAATGGATAGTCCCGCATAAAGTCGGTCAAGGTGTATCTGGGTGAACCCGGATCATTGATCAGAAACAGATCTGAAGAAAGATTCACACCATCTCCCTTGTAAGCCACCAAAACCACCCAATGAGTTCCTCCGGCAGCATTGTAACCACTGACCAGCACCGGGATACCCTCATGAAGCTTCTGCATTGCAACGGTCATGTAATCTCTTGCCCAGTGATGAACATAATAATCGGGAAATACCAATCTGCCATCATAGGTATAATAAAGAGTAGCCTTTACATCGTCAGGAAATATGTCACGGCCGTTCATATAGGACTCTACCATGGAAATACAGGTGGTGGTACATCCTGCGCTGGCCAGAGTCTCATAGCTTCCGATCTTTACAGCGCCCCATCTCTGGTCAGCTTGCTTGTAGAGAGGCACATTCAGGTATACCTGAGGGCCTTCCGGCTCGGTACGACTGATGTACTCGGAAAAACAATATCCCTCAACGGTCTCACCGGAAACAGAAGAAACATATTTGATCCGGGTAAACTCACCTTCCTGCTCAAAAACGGTTACCTGATCACCGTACACAACATAGTCAATGATCTTCCCCTCAAAGTCCGCCTTATCACGGATATTGATCTTTCCAAACTCGGCGATCCAGCCCTTCAAGCTATCCTGCATATCCTGATATCTCATGTATGCAGTGTCCGGCTTATCCCCTTCAGGCACATGACGCTGAGGCGTGTAGGAAACGGCAACCACCACATGTTCATTCACAGGTGTCTCTGTACTCTCTGTCTCATCAATTTTTCCGGATACGGAACTGTATTTTGACACAACACAAAGAGTCAAAAAAACACCAATAATCAATGCTGCGGCACCGATCAGATATCTGCGATAGGGCTTTACCTTGTCAAAAAACTCCAGTCTACGCAAAAGACGAAGGTCAGTGGCTGATGAACTGCTGGCGGCTGACTTAACCGGTTGGGATATCCCCTCATTCAAGGACTTTTTCCCGGTTATTTCTGTCTCTGCTTCGACCGTTTCTGACTTTTCAGTTGTCTCTTCTTCGACCGTTTCCGACTCTTCGGTTGTCTTGGGTCCGATTGTTTCCGATTTGTCGGTTGTCTCGAATCTAGCTGTCTCTGACTCAAGCATTTCTGCAGAAGCTTCTTCCACAGCCAGATCTTCTGACATAGCTTCGACGGTCTCTGTTTCTTCCGCTTCGATGTTTTCCGCACCGGCAGTATCTGATTCCCCTGCCACTTTTTCCATGCGGATCTCTTCCTCTGCCTCAAGAGCGAGTTTTTCCACCAGACTCAGTTCTTCCTCCACCTCTGTCATCTCTTCCTGCATTTCAGACTCCAGTTCATGTTGAAGTTCAGTCAGGGCATCTATTTTT
>JAFOFP010000069.1 GCA_017387285.1 Lachnospiraceae bacterium | reverse complement strand
TATCGATAATATACCTCATAATTCCTGTCTTGTCAATGAGGAATTACGGTTTTCTTCATTTCTCTCAGACAATCATACCTATCACCTGCTTACCATATACTTTGCTTTCCCGGGAACAGTGGGCGAACGCCCAAAATCAAATCAGACTGTCGGTCACAAGAACTGTGATCTGACAGTCTGATTGTAGCATACATATTTTATCCGCGCAAGCCTCCGTCAAAAGCCCATACTTTCTGTCTGTGTTCCGTACTTTATTTCCGGGTATCCAACAGCTCTTTCGCCCGTCTCAGCCACTCTCCATCGCTGCCTGACTGAATCGTCTCCACAATACCTCCATGGGACCTGCCGGTTAAAAGGTCTCTGCGCTCCAACTGCCGGAGGGCCTCTCTGACCGTCCCCGCCGCACCGTCAATAATCGCAGTGCGCTCTCCGACGATCTGCCGGATCTGCTTCAGTGCAAAGGGAAAGTGAGTGCATCCCAGGACAATGGCATCCAGACCAATGGCCGTCCACGGTGAAAGTACCTCCTCCAGATAAGCCGTCAGTTCCTCACTGTCCAGCAGTCCTCTCTCCACAAACTCCACGATACGGCCGAGGGGCTGTACATAAATCTGTGCTTTTCCCTCGTAACAGTGCAGCAAATGCCTGAATTTCTGTTCTCTGAGGGTAAGTTCCGTGGCCGTCACCAGAATATTTCCACCCGGAAATCCCAGCACCGCCGGTTTCAGCGCCGGTTCAATCCCGATGATGGGAATATCCTCGTAGGTCTCCCGCAGAGAATTCACCGCCGCACTGGTGGCTGTATTGCAGGCGATAATGATCTCCTTCACCCCTCGCTCCACCAAATATCCGACACAGGTTTCCGTCAACTGACGTATCTCTTCTTTATCTTTTATGCCGTAGGGTGCATTGGCCGAGTCCCCGTAATAGATAAAATTCTCTCCCGGCATCAATCTGACCGCTTCACCCAGGACGCTCAGTCCTCCCAGCCCGGAATCCATGATCCCGATGGGCAATTCACGTCTGTCCATCCAAACTGCTCCTTCTGTTTTCAGCTGATCCACTTTCTCTCCGGCAATCCCAGTTCGTCCCGGAAATAAGCTCTGGTATCCGCTTTTTTGCCTTCTCTGTCCTCAATAGTCACGCGGATGTAGCGGGAAGGCTCATCGATCACCAGATCGGCGCAGTTAATGGTCTCACCTTCCGGTGCCAGTGCGCGTCTGGGTGATTTACTGCCGCAGAATACATAAATCGCCCTGACATCGGAACATTCCACATGAACCGTTTTACCATCAAAAGAAACTTCGTTGAACCGAGGTCCCATGGATGAATACATCTCACCGGTCTCCATGGCATTGATCACCGCGTTGTATTCCAGCTCATCTGCCATGATCATGGTAAACGCGCCAAAGGAATCACACTCCGGATGTCCCTCAGGGAACCGATTGTGATTGTCATCGGTACCATGGCAGAATACTCGCTTACCCGCACAGAGCATCTTATCATAGATCACTCCGTTGTACTCCAGTCCGCTGGTCACATGGCAGCCGTAATTACACATTTCCATGGTGAAATAACCCTCGTAGGACAGAATACGCTCCTCCGTCTCCAGAGACCACCAAGGATGATTATAGGATACCAGATATCCGTTCTCCCTGGCTGTACGGATATACTGATTCACATATTCCGTGGTATAACGCCTTGTTTCCTCTGATCCGACCCGTTTAAGCTGC
>JAFOFP010000068.1 GCA_017387285.1 Lachnospiraceae bacterium | reverse complement strand
TGAAGCCAAATGCAGGGCTTCCCATCATCAATGAGTGGGGTGAGGCCGTTTACCCCATGGAGCCGGAGGTATTTGGCCGGCATATGAGGACATTGATGGAGGCAGGAGCCGGAATCGTGGGAGGCTGCTGCGGTACGGATCCCCGATTTATCAGAGAGTTAAAAAAATCTGTGTAAGTGTTATTGCCGGGTCATTGATTCAAACCCATGGACCCAATCTACCTTTAAAAGATAGATCAGGAACACCACTGAGCTGAGTGACCAGGTCAGGGGATAGGCCCAGAAAATCACGTGGATTTCCGGGATCATTGCCACCGCGATGGTGATATAGGTGATGCGGATAGCGCACCAGCAGATCAGCATGGTGAACATAGGAACCTTCGCCTTTCCCGCACCGCGCATGATTCCTGCGGCACAGTGGGAGAAGGCCAAAAGGAAATAGAAGGGAGCCATGGTATGAGCCTGTCTGGCTCCGTAGGCAACTACCTCGGGATCGCTGTTAAACAGGGCGATCAGATGGGGCGAAAATGTGTAAATACAGAAACCGATGGCTTCGGCCATCAGCATGGAGCAGACGATACCAAAGGCTGCTCCTTTTTTTGCTCTGTCGTACTGTTTGGCACCCAGATTCTGGCCCACGAAGGTGGTCAGAGCCATGGAGAAACAGGTTACCGGAAGGAAAGCAAACCCTTCGATCTTGGCGTAAGCACCGCAGCCGGCCACGGCAGACACGTCAAACAGATTGATTTTGGACTGAACGATCACATTGGCGATGCTGATCACGGAGTTTTGGAGACCGGAGGGCAGGCCAAGGGAGATGATCTCCCGGAATTTGCCCGGATAAATACGGATTTTCTTCGGATAGACCCGGTAGACCGTGTCATGGCGGATCAGACGAATATAGCAGAGGGCGGCACTCAAACCCTGGGAAAGTACCGTGGCCAGAGCAGCAGAACCCACACCCCAGCGGAACACGGCGACAAACAAAAGATCCAGACTCACGTTGGTGATGGAGGATATGATCAGGTAATACAGAGGATGGCGACTGTCACCTACAGCCTGCAGGATTCCCACCGCCACATTGTAGAGGACGATAGTGATCACGCCGGAGAAATAGGTGCGAAAATAGAGAACCGAATTGGGCATCACTGTCTCCGGAACACCGATCAGCTCCAGAATGCGGGGAGTGAAGATCACGCCGAATACAGTCAAAATCAATCCGGCGATCAAGCCGAAGGCAATGTTTGTGTGAATGGATTCCTGCATCTCTTCGTAGTGGCGGGCACCAAAATAGCGGGCGATGGATACACCTGCACCCATGGAGATGCCGCTGAAAAATCCGACCATCAAAAAAATCAGACTGCCGGAGGAACTTACTGCAGCCAACGCATCTTTTCCGATAAAATTGCCGACGATCAGAGAGTCTACGGTATTATACAGCTGTTGAAAAACATTGCCGATAAAAACGGGAATGGCGAATGCGATGATCCGACGCCAGATCGGTCCTTCAGTCATCATCATGGAGGTGTCTTTTTTCATCATATGTCCTTATCCGGTATGTGAATTTTCAGACGTCGTGATTGGGACGTCCGACGAGAAATTATTGTATCACGAAACGGAAGTAAGGTAAAGAAAAATAAAAAAGAATAATTTGCGAAGATTGAGACATACTAAGTTTGCAACAAAAAATTAATGATCAAACAGGAGGTCCGTATCATGGCAAACAAT
>JAFOFP010000067.1 GCA_017387285.1 Lachnospiraceae bacterium | reverse complement strand
CCATGGGCATTATCTACCAGAAGCAACGCACCGTATCGGTGACACACCTCGGCCAACGCCCGCACATCCGCCACATTTCCCAGATAATCCGGGCTGGTGATATATATCGCCGTTGGTATCACATCGGCCTGTGTGAAAAATGCCTCCAGCTCCGGACCGGTGATCATGCAGGTGAGAATGTCTTCCCGCCGGTTCGGGTAAAGCCAAACCGGGTCGATATCCAGCAGAGCAGCAGCAGTGAGAAAGGTTTTATGGGCATTGCGCCCCGCAGCGATGACCGGCTGCTTCCCCTCTGCCTTAGCCCAAAGAACCGCCAGATAAAGCATGGCCCGGATGGCCAGCGACGAGCCCTCGGTGGAATACACGGTTCTCGCCGTCCCAAACAGCTTGGCTGCATTGGCTTCGCTTTGCCCAATGATCCCCTCTGCGTGATAAAGCACATCCGCTCCATTGATCTCCGTGATGTCCAAGGCTTCCACGCCCAGTGTACCAACACCCTTGTGACCGGGCATATGAAGCCGAAGGGCTTTGCGATCCCGATATGCAGTTACAAAGTCAAAAATCGGCGTATCCATAACCACTCCTCCTCAGCTTCCATCCACAGCATGTCAAGGGCGCGTGACTGCTGTTGTCTTATTCCTCTGCGTCCAGCGTCTTGGCCGCCTCCAGCATGATCGCGCATTCCATACGCTTCTTAAACAGTTCGCAGCCGTGCTTATACACACCGGTAATGGCACCGGTTGCATGATAGGCGTTGGCCGCACAGCCTCCGGAACAATACAATTTCGCCCAACAGTCCTGACACTCCGGTCTGGTGTAGACATTACAGTTTCCAAACTCGTCCTGGGTCTCTGTGTTGGTCACACCGTCCCAGATATTGCCCAGCTTGAAGGCCTCCTCTCCCACAAACTGATGGCAGGGGTACAGATCGCCCCAAGGCGTGACTGCCATATACTCCGTGCCTGAACCACAGCCGGACACGCGCTTGTAAATACAGGGGCCGCCCTTCAGATCGATCATATAGTGATAGAAGGTGAAGGGATTTCCCTGGCGGTGACGCTTCAGCATCAGTTCAGCCAGCTTCTCATACTGCTCCTTCACAATTTCCAGGTCTTCTTTGGTCAATGCGGACGGATCCTCCGGCGCGCAAACCACCGGCTCCATGGACAGTTCCGTAAAGCCCAGATCCAGCATAGTCTCAATGTCCTTCAGAAAATCCGGATTGGCGTGGGTGAAAGTTCCCCGCATATAATAATTTTTGTTTCCACGGGCCTGCACCAGCTTCTGGAATTTAGGCACAATTTTCTCCCAGCTGCCGTTGCCGGCATAATCCACGCGGTAACGGTCATGAACCTCTTTACGGCCATCCAGACTGAGGACAACATTACTCATCTCCCGATTGACAAAATCGATCATATCATCGTCAATGAGTACACCGTTGGTGGTAAAGGTAAAGCGAAAATTCTTTCCGGCCTCCTTTTCCCTCACGCGGGCATAGGCCACCAGTTCCTTCACCATCTCAAAATTCATCATGGGCTCACCGCCAAAGAAATCCACCTCCAGATTTCTCCGGTGGCCGGAATTCTCGATCAGAAAATCCATAGCCCGCTTACCTACCTCCAGACTCATCAGGGCACGTTCACCCTGATACTTTCCCTGACTGGCAAAACAATACGCACAGTTCAGATTGCAGGTGTGAGCCACGTGAAGACAGAGGGCCTTCACCACCCCGGAGGTCTTCTTCTTCAGGGTATCTGCCATGGGAGCATAGGTGTCCGGTGTAAACAGCTTACCCACGGATTTCAACTCCTCGATCTGCTCAAAACAATCCTCAATCTCCTCAGATGTCACATCCTCACGATCTGCATACTTCTCCAGGATCGCAGCCTTAATGTCCTCCCGGCTTTTCTCTTCATACTGCTCGATAATATCATATGCGACCTCGTCCACCACATGGACTGAGCCGGAACAGATGTCCAGCACAATATTCAGGCCGCCCAATTTATAGCAATGTATCATTTGGTATCTTCCTTTCATCGAAAAAAAGGTGCCGCCATACGGCAGCACCTCCGGTTTACTCAGATTACTTATTCTCCTGCTTGTTCTCACACTGCTGATTAGCAATACCACAGCTGGTCTTGCAAGCAGACTGGCAGGAAGTCTGGCACTCGCCGCATCCACCCTTCTTTGCGCTCTCACACAGGTTTTTTGTATCCAAAGTCTTAATACGCTTCATACGTTTACCCTCCAAATCGGTAATATTTGTCCAAATTATATCACGGTGGTTTGGTCAAGTCAAGTTTT
The DNA here is from genome assembly GCA_017387285.1 of Lachnospiraceae bacterium. Lineage (GTDB taxonomy): Bacteria > Bacillota > Clostridia > Lachnospirales > Lachnospiraceae > RGIG423. Next base: position 3,964 of record JAFOFP010000067.1, on the reverse strand, counting down.
CACCCTTGCTATCTCCAAAATATTTTGTTATAATTTCGTTAAATTTTTTCAACTAAGGAGAATAAACTAATGTGGTTCTGGCTTTCCCTTATTACTCTGCTCTGTTGGAGCGGCTCTGATCTGTTTTCCAAGATCGGCTGCCGCGATTCCCGCGACCGTTACAGCCATCTGAAGATGGTTATGGCGGTGGGCGTTGTCATGGGTATCCATGCTGCCTACGAGATCTTTGTGGGCGGAACAGAAATCAACTTAAGCATTATGCTGACTTACCTGCCGGTATCTCTTTTGTATATCGGTTCTATGGCCCTCGGATATCTGGGGCTGAGATATATCGAGCTTTCCATCTCATCCCCCATCTGCAACTCCTCCGGCGCGCTGGTGGCTATTATGGCTATCATTTCCGGCGGATTCGGCGAATTCCACTGGCTGGTGTTTGTGGCAGTTGCATTGGTTTGCGCCGGTGTGATCGGTCTGGGTATCGTCGAGTCCCGGGAGGACGAGGAGCTTCGCGCTGCCCGCCAGGAGAAGAGCAATTACCGCTACGCCAAGAGCTGGCTGGCTCTGGCATTGCCGGTAGCTTACTGTCTGCTGGACGCGTTGGGTACCTTCGCCGATAACCGTGTACTGGAGGTATTGGATGAGGGCAGCGCTAATGTGGCATACGAGCTGACCTTCCTTCTGGCAGGTATCTTCTGTTTCATCTATGTCGTCTTCATCAAAAAGGATCGTCTGATCCTCAAGGCAGAGGCGCCCAAGTACACCGGTGCGATCTTTGAGACTGCAGGACAGTTCGCTTACATCTATGCCATCGCAGATTCCGAACACCTGGCTCTGTCTGCTCCCATTATCTCCGCCTACTGTGTTGCGTCCGTGCTCTGGAGCCGGATCTTCCTGAAAGAAAAATTGTCCGCAAAGCACTACGCAATGGTCGGACTGGTTGTGGTGGGAATCGTAATTATGGGTGTATTTGACGTATAAGAGGCAGGATAACGGATATGATAACGATCAGACTTGCAACCATCGATGATGCAGCTGAATGTTTGGCGATTTACACTCCATATGTAGAAGGCACGGCGATCTCTTTTGAGTACGCCGTGCCTTCTATTGATGATTTTCGCAGTCGAATGGACAAAACCCTCACCGAATATCCTTATCTTGTTGCGGTAAAAGAGGGAAAAGTTCTCGGATATGCCTATGCCGGTCCTTTTCACACCCGCGCCGCCTTCAAACACGCTGCAGAAGTGTCCATCTACATTGATCGAAATCATCGTGGACTGGGCATTGGAAAACGTCTCTATGCCGCACTTGAACAAATCCTGCAGATGCAGCATGTATTTACCGCATGCGCCTGTATCGCCACCACCGATCTCACCGATGATCCTTATCTGACCGGCGACAGTGTACGCTTTCACGAAGCCATGGACTACCACCGGGTAGGTGAACATCGCCGGTGTGGATTTAAATTCGGCCGTTGGTATCATGTGATCTGGATGGAGAAGGAACTGGGGCAGCGGCCCGAGAACCCGGAACCATTCATTCCGTTCTTTGCGTTGGATACCAAATGACACATGGGATCATTGTGTCCCGCTCATCAGACGCGAATCTTAAACACCACTTTCTCCACGATTTCCGGACCATCCACACAAATGCACGGCCGATGGAGATCCTCCGGATAGAACACCGCCAGCATCCCCGCCTTTAAATACAGCTGATTTCCATGGAGGCCATCCTCTGTCCGATAAAAGAGACAGTCGGCCTCTTTATTATGCTCTGTACATTCCGCTCCGGCTGCCGATACCAGCACATCGATCCGTTCCTGCCCGGATCGGATATACTGAATATCGATCCATTTCTCATGTGATTCATAGCGGGTATCTTCAAATTGCTTTGTCTCATAACACTGAACATTGTGATACATCTGCTCAGAATCGTCTGTTCTACCCAAGGGCTGTTGATCTGCGATACCATCTTTAATCAGCTGCAGGCCCGCTGTGAGCCTTGCATCCAAATGCAAATATTTCTCAATTTCCTGTTTATGTAATATGATCATCTGTCGTCTCCTCGATCAAATCCGCTTTCACTCGGATATCACAATTTTCTACTCGGTTACTACGCCCTTCTGGAGCATCACGTTGGCGTACAAAGCACTCTCTCCGGTGGCGATGATGGCATAGGCCTCCCTTGCCGCATCATAAAATGCATATCGCTCCAGGGTTCCGACAGCAAGCGCCCCTCTCTGATCCACTTCCGTCACCATGGTCTTATAGGTGTCCCAGATCGGTGTCTCCACATCCTCTCCCGGTGTCACTGCCATCAGCAATACCGGCTTTTCCACCGCATGATCCAAAGGAAACAGCTGCAGGACAGCCTCCAGCAGCTCCGGAACACCATGTCCGTCACAGCGGACCACCTTTGCATGTTTTCCCACTGACTCAGAGGGAAAATTGCCGTCCGCAATTACAATGCGGTCTCCATGGCCCATCTCGCACAAAATTTTCAACAATTCAGGTGACAGTATTTTGGGAATTCCTTTTAACATATCAGCGTACCTCCGTTTTTTTGATTTCTCCATCCAGATCTTTCCACACGAACACTCCATCCTCCAGCATCATATACCCATGCCAGCTGTCCTCTTTGGGAATAGACACCGATCCCGGATTGAGATACATATTCCCCTCACCAAAGGGCTCACAGGCCGGCACATGGGTATGCCCGTGAAGCAGTACATCTCCCGGCTGCAAGGGCGGCAGTGCCTTCAGATTGTGGTTATGCCCGTGGGTGGCATAAACCAACCGCTCACCGGCAGTCAGCACACAGTAATCTGCCAGAATCGGAAACTCCAGTACCATCTGATCCACCTCGGTGTCACAATTTCCCCGCACGCAGAGAATCTTACCCTTGATGGCATTGAGGCGACTGATCACCGCCTTCGGTGCGTAATCTCTGGGCAGATCGTTTCGGGGACCATGGTAAAGGATATCTCCCAGAAGCAGCAGTCGGTCTGCCTGCTCCCGCTTAAAGGCCTCCAGCATTTTGTCGCAGTAATATAGAGATCCGTGGATATCGGATGCGATCATGATTTTCATTTGAGTTTCTCCTTTTTCACAATGTTTTAACACCTCGACGCTACATCTATTTTCCCTTTTGTTTTGCCAAATGTCAATAGGTACTGAGCTATATTTTTGCAAAGACAAACCGACACTTGATATCCTCGCTCAACCTTGATATGATATATCCATATCAGGCACATTTTTCAGGTTGCCAGTCTATAATGAAACTGATAAGGAGTCCCCATGGAGATCGAACGCAAATTTTTACTAAAAACCATTCCTGCCGATTTGTACACCCACCCCTGCCATCACATTGAACAGGGTTATCTATGTACAGGGCCGGTAGTCCGCATCCGAAAAGCGGATCACGAATATTACCTGACCTACAAAGGGAAGGGGAAGATGGCCCGCGAAGAGCACAACCTTCCCCTCAATGAAACTTCATATTTTCACCTGCGGGAAAAGATCGATGGTGTTCTCATCCGAAAAACCCGTTATCTTGTCCCTCTCCACGATGGCCTGACCGCCGAGGTAGATGTCTTTGACTCACCGAACAACGGACTTCATCTGGCCGAGGTGGAATTTGAATCCATCGAGCAGGCCATGTCATTCATCCCGCCCGCCTGGTTCGGCGAGGATGTGACCGAAGATGGTCGCTACCACAATAGCTACATGAGCGGGCTGTCCACCAAATAGGTGGGCAGCCCCTTTCTTCACTCGAGATAATCCAGTGGATCCACTGTTTCCTCTCCATGCAGCATCTGGAAGTAGACATTATCTCCCTCCACCACATTTAAGAGTAAGGGTTATGCATGTGAATGTAAGCGCTTGTCGAATGATGAGATTATGAAATGGATTCTTGGAAGAATTAATAAGGATGGCAAGAAGATAACACGTGATGCTATGAATTATCT
>JAFOFP010000066.1 GCA_017387285.1 Lachnospiraceae bacterium | reverse complement strand
GGCAAGGAAAGCGTGATCAGAGCTTTGCAGGAAAAGGGCAAGGTGGCCATGGTGGGTGACGGTATCAACGATGCCCCTGCACTGACCAGAGCTGACATGGGCATTGCCATTGGAGCGGGCACAGATATTGCCATTGATGCCGCAGACGTGGTGTTGATGAAGAGCCGGTTGACCGATGTATCGGCTGCCATCCGTCTGAGTCGAGCTACTCTTGGAAATATCCATGAAAATCTGTTCTGGGCATTTTTTTACAATATCATCGGCACTCCTTTGGCCGCAGGTGTGTGGATCCCGATATTCGGGTGGGAGTTAAATCCCATGTTCGGTGCGGCGGCCATGAGTCTGTCCAGTTTCTGTGTGGTGACCAATGCTCTCCGACTGAATCTGTTTAGGATTCATGATACCGGAAAAGACAAGCCATTAAGAAAAAACAGAAATGTGTTGGTAGAGTCACCGATTGATGATATAATAAATGAGCAAACCATAGAAGATGAGTACAATACGGAGGTAGTAAATATGGAAAAGATCATGAAAATCGAGGGAATGATGTGTGGACATTGTGAGGCTAGAGTAAAAAAAGTTCTGGAAAAGCTTCCTGAGGTGGATGAGGCTGTGGTGAGCTATGTGGAAGGAACTGCGGTGGTGAAATTAAATGCGGAGGTAGACGATGCTGTGCTGAGACAGGTCGTGGAGGATCAGGATTATGCCGTTCTTTCGGTAGAATAAGAGTAAAACACTCTGATCAGAATAGAGGAAAACGCTATAATTCAGTAAGATAATCCGATTAAGTGTTATCGAAAAATACACATAATACAGAGGAATGACCATGGAAAATTACATTCAGGTTGATCAGAATATGATAGTCAGTACGTCTATAGGTGATGTGCCGGTGGAGTGGCATGATGTGAGAAAAGAGCCGTTTGCTATTTACGGGCTTTATGAACCGAAGACGGAGCCTTTTTTTCGCAGGGTTCCCCGGGAAATTGCCGAGGCGACCAGTGAGGGAGTAGACCTTCTTAGCAGAGAATGTGCGGGAGGAAGAGTACGCTTTTCCACAGATTCCCCTTATATTGCAGTTCGTGCCACTTATCGTGCAGTAGGCAGATCATCTCATGTGACATTGGTATCTACTTCCGGATTTGATTTGTATATTGATGGTGAGTTTGGAAGCCGTTATGTCAGAGAGTTCAGAATGCCCTACGATATGGTTGATCGCTATGAGCAGATCATTCAGCTGGGCAGGGAGGTGTTTTCTTCATACACCATCAATATGCCTGTACATGCTTGCGTAGAGTCTCTGGAGATCGGATTAAAGCCGGGAGCGAGATTGGAGGAGGGTAAAACATATCGAAATCTGGACCCCATTGTCATTTACGGCTCATCCATTGTCCATGGAACTGCGGCCAGCAGACCGGGAAATATTTATCCGGCGGTGATTTCCCGACAGTTGGATATGGACGTGAGAAATCTGGGTTTTTCAGGAAAAGCACGGGGCGAGAAGGTGTTGGCAGACTGGATGGCCACCTTGCCCATGAGTGTGTTTGTCTGCGATTACGATCACAATGCACCTAATGTGGAGCATCTGCAGGATACACATTATCCGTTGTATGAAGCGATCAGGGCGAAAAATCCGGATGTACCCTATATTATGATTACCCGTCCTAACTATTGGACATCCGTCCTGATTCAGGAGGAAGTATTGCAGCGCCGTGATGTGGTCATGTCCTCCTATTTGAAGGCACGGCAGAATGGTGACAAAAACGTTTATTTTATTGATGGCATGAGTTTCTTTAGCGGGGAGAATCAGTATGAATATGTACTGGATGGCGTCCATCCCAATGATGCAGGTTTCCTGCGGATGGCAGAGAGTATCGGAACCGTAATTCGTCATGTGTTGGAGAAGTTGAAATGAATCAGGAAATGGGAACGGCCAATGTCAAGGGACTGATGGTAAAGTTTGCAGTCCCAGCAGTGGTCGGGCAAGTAATCAATCTGTTGTACAATATTGTGGATCGTATTTATATCGGGCATATTCCCGAGGTGGGAGCGTCTGCGCTGACCGGAGTGGGTCTATTCACTCCGATTTTGATGCTGATCACAGCCTTTGCCCTGCTGGCCGGTGCCGGTGGTGCGCCCAGAGCGGCCATTGCCATGGGAAAGAAGGATTTTGACCGGGCAGAGCGGATCATTGCCAACTGTCTGACTGTGCTGCTCATGTTAGCTGTTGTGCTGACCGTAGTGTTCTATGTGACGGCCCCTGATCTGCTGCGCTGGTTCGGAGCCAGTGATGTGACTCTGCCCTATGCGCTGGACTACGCCCGGATCTATATTTTGGGCAGTGTGTTTGTGATGATCGTGATGGGAATGAATCCCTTTATCACTACCCAGGGATTTGCCAAGATGAGTATGCTCACCACTGTAATCGGCGCGGTGATCAATATTGCGTTGGATCCTATATTTATCTTTGCGTTGGATCTGGGCGTTCAGGGCGCGGCCATGGCGACCGTACTTAGTCAGGCCGTCAGTGCAGTGTGGGTATTGATGTTCCTAAGTGGAAAAAAGAGTATTCTTCGGCTGAAGAGAGAAAATATGAAGCTTCGGGGAGAGGTGATCCTGCCCTGTCTGGCCCTGGGAGCGTCCAGCTTTGTGATGATCTCCACGGAGAGTCTGCTGTCTATCAGCTTTACCTCCAGTCTGGCAAAATTTGGTGGTGATCTGGCGGTGGGAGCGATGACCGTGCTGACCAGCATTAATCAGCTGATCACCATGCCCCTGCAGGGTATCTGCCAGGGTGGCCAGCCGTTGATCAGTTATAATTACGGAGCAGGAAAGACAGACCGTGTGAAGGAAGCTTTTTTCTGTCAGTTTGCAGTCTGTGTGGGATATGCCACCGCATTTTGGCTGTTGATCCAGATTGCGCCTCAGGTGTTGACCGGAGTGTTTACTTCCGATACCACGTTGGTAAATTATGCGGCGTGGGCGCTGCGGATCTATCTGGCAGGAGCTTTTTCTATCGGATTTCAGATCAGCTGTCAGCAGGCATTTATGGCATTGGGACAGGCGAAAGTCAGTTTATTGTTGGCCTGTCTGCGAAAACTGATCCTGCTGATTCCTTTGATTTTTGTTCTGCCACTGTTGTTTGGAGATAAGGTATTGGCCGTATTTTTGGCGGAGCCGATCAGCGACATCACAGCGGCAGCCGTGACCACCATCACGTTCTTTGTTTACTTTAAAAGATTGTTGGCCGAGGCAGAAAAGCGGTCAGAAAAATAATAGACGGAGGATATGCATATGTCAGATCATACAGGCACATCCAGAGGAATGGAGTCGTTGCGTGAATTATACAAGATTGGCTACGGCCCCTCCAGCTCCCACACCATGGGTCCTGAGCGGGCAGCCAGATTGTTCAAGGAGAAACACCCCGAGGCGGATTTATTCAAGGTGACGCTGTTCGGATCATTGGCATTGACCGGAGTAGGGCATCGTACCGACTATATTGTGAAAAAAACATTGGAGCCGGCCAAGGCAGAGATTGTCTTCGATCCGGTTACCGGGGATCTGCCTCATCCAAACACCATGGATATGGAGGCATATAAGGACGGACAGCTGGTGGACAACTGGCGGGTGCTCAGTGTGGGCGGCGGCGCCATTCAGATCGTAGGCCAGGGATGGACTCCGCCGGCGAAGGTATATCCCCACAGTACCTTTGACGAGATCGCAGCTTATTGCCGTAAAAAGAGAATGACCCTCTGGCAGTATGTGGAAGAGGTGGAAGGACCTGAAATCTGGCAGTATATGAAGGAAATCTGGCACACCATGCAGGAGGCTGTGGATGATGGCCTTGAGGCCGACGGAGAATTGTTCGGCGGTCTTCATGTGCAGCGAAAGGCAAAAACCCTTTACCGCAAGCGCCATATCGATGAGAGTGCGGAGATCAGAGAAAACCGTCTGGTCTGTGCCTACGCTTATGCAGTCAGTGAACAGAATGCAGCCTGCGGAAGGATCGTGACGGCACCCACCTGCGGAGCCTGTGGCGTTATCCCTGCGGTGCTCAATTATGTTCAGGAGCGAAGAGGCTTTTCCAATGAAGCGATTCATCATGCACTGGCAGTAGGAGGCCTCATCGGAAACCTGATCAAGACCAATGCATCCATCAGCGGTGCAGAGTGCGGCTGTCAGGCGGAGATCGGCAGCGCCTGTGCCATGGCGGCAGCGGCTTTGGCCAGTCTCTATGAGATGGACATCGATCAGATTGAGTATGCGGCAGAGATCTCCATTGAGCATCATCTGGGACTGACCTGTGACCCTATCCGCGGTCTGGTACAGATCCCTTGTATCGAGCGAAATGCAGTGGCAGCCATGCGGGCCATCAATGCCACCAACCTGGCAAACTTTCTGACCGACACCAGAAAGATATCCTTTGATTTGGTGGTGCAGACCATGTACGAGACCGGAAAGGATCTATCTCACCGGTATCGTGAAACCAGTGAGGGTGGACTGGCAAAGCTGTATGAGTAGTGAAAAGGTAAAATACACATGGTAAGAATGTTACGGACATCATATACGACGGAATAAGGAGGACATCATGGCAATTGTAAGACCTTTTAAGGCAATCAGACCGAGGGTGGAGTTGGCAGCACAGGTAGCGGCACTTCCCTACGATGTTTACAGCAGGGAGGAGGCATGGGAAAAGGTACAGGGAAATCCCCGTTCCTTTCTCAATATTGACCGGGCAGAGACTCAGTTTGGCAGCGAGGTGGATACCTATGCTGACTGTGTGTACGAAAAGGCGAGGGAACTGCTGGACGGGCAGATTGCAGACGGCACCTATGAGACGGAGGAGAACGCCTGTTATTATCTTTATGAATTGGTGATGAATGGGCGCAGTCAGACCGGCATTGTGGGCTGTTGCTCCATCGATGACTATGCCAACAATGTGATCAAGAAACATGAGAATACAAGGGCAGACAAGGAGAAGGATCGTATCCGTCATGTGGATACCTGCAGTGCCCAGACCGGCCCTATTTTCCTCGCTTATCGCAGACATGAGGAACTTAGCCGTCTGATCAGCGAGGTTAAGACCACTGCACCGCTGTATGATTTTACTGCCGATGACGGCATTATTCATCGGGCGTGGCGGATCAGTGAAGCTGATCGGCAGGCTGTTATCGGTCAGGCCTTTGCAGGCATGGATTCCCTATACATAGCGGATGGTCATCACCGCGCGGCATCGGCTGTACGGGTGGGACAGATGCGAAGAGCAGCAAATCCCGGATACACCGGAGAGGAGGAATTCAACTACTTCCTGTCTGTAATCTTTGCCGAGGATGAGCTGATGATCATGGACTATAACCGCGTGGTGGCTGATCTGAATGGTTTTACTGAGGCGGAGTTTATGGATAAAGTGTCGGAGGTGTTCGATATTGCTTTGGAGACAGAAACTGTTCATCCTGCAGTGAAAGGTCAGGTGGGTATGTATCTGGGCGGAAAGTGGTATCGTCTGTCAGCTAAGGCATCGATCTGCAGCGAGGACGCCGTGAAGGGATTGGATGTATCCCTGCTTCAGGATTATGTGCTGATGCCTGTCTTGGGTATCATGGATCCCAAGATTGACAAGCGGATTGATTTCGTGGGCGGTATCCGCGGGCTTTCCGAACTGGAGCGCAGAGTAGACGAAGGAATGGCAGTGGCTTTCTCCATGTATCCTACTTCCATCGGAGAATTGTTTGCTGTGGCGGATGCAGGACTTCTGATGCCGCCTAAATCTACTTGGTTTGAGCCGAAGCTGAGGAGCGGGTTATTTATTCATCGGATATAATGTGGTTGAAAAAGTGAAAATACTTATGAGTTGGGTTGCTACACGATGAAAGAAAGTGTGGCAACCCAACTATTTTTCTATCCAATTTTCTTACTTGCCAGTTACCCATTTTTGTGCTATACTACCCACACTTCATAAATCCTGCCATTCTTAATCGGGATTTATCACATCTATCTTAATCATTTATCATGACATTCGGTCTTGTACCCCGAATAAGAAAAACAGAATATGTGTATTTACTGCAAATATGTGTATTTACTGCAAATACCGTCTTGCAGTTTTTCTGCAGAGGATATAAAATAAAAGGAGGTAAATATGACACAAAAAATTACCGCACAAAAGGCATTGAAGGACCTGACACTGCTGGATCGTTTTCTCTTTGACCAGACCATGGAGAACACCGAGGCTCACGAAGCCATGCTCCGGATCATTCTGGGGCAGGAGGATCTCAAGCTGCTGACCCACGCCCAGACAGAAAAGGAGTTACGCACTGCGCCGTGGCTGCGTTCCATCCGGCTGGATGTATATTCTCTGGATCAGGCTCACACCGTTTATAACACGGAGATGCAGGCCAAGCAGCGAGATGATCTCGTCAAGAGGAGCCGCTATTATCAAAGTCTGATCGATTCATCGCTTCTGGAACCGGGATCCGTCAGCTTTAACAAGCTGAACAACACCTGCATCATCATGATCACACCCTTTGATCTGTTCGGAGAGAACAGATATGTTTACACCTTTGTCCCCTGCTGCAGGGAAGACAATCATCTCAAACTAAACGACGGTGCAGTCCGGATATTCCTGAACACTAGGGGAACAAACGATCATGAAGTCAGTCAGGAACTGATCGATTTCCTCCACTATGTGGAAAATCCCAGTGACGAGCTCGTTGAGAAAAGGGGCGGTCAACATCTGAAGATAATCCATTACTATGTCAGCAAGATCAAAGCCAGTGAGGAAATGGGGGTAAAGTATATGCAGAGATTGGAAGAAGAAATCCTCATGAAACAAAGAGCCGAGGAAGAAGGGCGTGCAGAAGGACTTGCTAAAGGGCGTGCAGAGGGACGCGCCGAGGGCCGTGCGGAAGGTCACGCCGAAGGTCTGCAACAAGGTATACTAAATAGTGCCAAAAATCTAATACGCAGCACTGGTATGTCTGCAGTTCAGGCATTATCCGCCATCGGCGTTGCCCAAGAAAATCTTGAAGAGTATATTGTACTTCTTGAGAAATGTATCTCCGAAGAAAAGTAATCTTTCGTTGAATGTATTGAATTGTATCATTGCAGAATAATTGATTATGAGGGCGTGATCACACGCCCTCATAATCAAATTCCGGGATAAAGCTCTCTTCAGCGGTTTCACCCTCCTGAATAAATCCGTTCTCTATCCCCAGTTCCACGGCATAATCGGTGAGTCGATCATATTCCTCATCGGTGATCCGGCGGTTCAGCTCCGGGTAGGCGGCTACATGGGGCAGGGGAGTGTACTGATTCATAATACTGATATAAATATGGTCTCCGTAGGTCTCATAGAGATAGCGGAGGACAGCACGGGAATCATCCTCGCAGCCGGGCAGTGCCAGGTGGCGGACGATGATTCCTTTTTTCATAAGGCTGTTCGGCTCATCGTCGCGATCAGCGGAAAGGGTCGCATCGGAAGTCTCACGATCAAGATTGGCCGGAGGTTCAAGAAACTTCGGATCTCCTACCTGACGGTACATCTCCGCAAGGGCAGCCTTGGCCACCTCCGGATAATCGGGAGCATGGGAATAGCGGGCGCTCAAACGTGTGTCCATATACTTGAAATCAGGCAGATAGATATCTACCAACCCATCCAACAGCCGCAAGGTCTCCACTGACTCATAACCGCCGGTATTGTAGACGATGGGGATGGTCAATCCGTCCGTCTTAGCCATCTTCAGTGCCTCCGCGATGGAGGGCACGTAGTGGGTGGGTGTGACCAAATTGATATTGGCGGCACCTTTGGCCTGCAGCTCCAGAAAGATCTCCGAGAGGCGCGCTACACTGACCTTCCGACCGATATCCGCCTTTGCGATGGAATGATTCTGGCAGAACACACAGCCCAGATTGCAACCTGAAAAAAATACGGTGCCGGAACCACAATCGCCGGAGATACAGGGTTCCTCCCAGTAGTGAAGGGCGGCTCTGGCGATGTAGAGATCTGCAGGGACGCGGCAGCGACCAAGCTTACCTGAGGTGCGATCAACGCCGCAGCGGTGGTGGCAGAGAGTACAGGATGAATATACAGAAAAACGTTCAATCATAAACAACTCCATGGTCAAGGTGTTAAGAAAAAGATTAGAAAATGGGTTATTAATATATGCATTATAACATGAATCGGAGAAAAAGAAAATGGAGTGGGTAAAATAAACTGTACCCCTTGTCAAGGACATTTTGAATTAGTGTAGTGCATTCTTTTTGGACACCTACACTAAAGTGATATCCCTGACAATGGACGTTTACCGCTCTCTTACCCTCAAGAGTGGACACATGACACAAGATGTGTCCACAGGAATGGACAAACACGACGGATATGATATTCGATTAGGTATTAACTATTCGTGTCTATGTGAACGGTCTGCTGACCGAGTTCAGCCGGGAACTTGCGGGCAGTTGGTGGAGAGGGGGCGTTTGTTACATCTAGGGGATAGACACCGGTTGTAACAAAACGGTAAAACTCATTGGGCGACAGCTTAGCAAGATTCCACTGATAACGGTGGTTATTATAATAATCTATGTAGTCATCAATGAGAGATTGCACTTCAGCGAATTCTGTACAATCAGCCAGTTTCGCTTTGATATGATCCTTCATGTGCCCAAAGAAGCTTTCCTGAGGCGCATTATCCCAGCAGTTTCCTCTGCGAGACATGGACTGCCGCAGATTTTTGTCATACAGAATGCTGATGAACTTGTGGCTGGTATAGTGGCATCCTTGATCGGAGTGAACAATAGTTTCTGCATGGAGAGATACTCCGTGGTTATCAATCAGCTTACGGATTGTCTCCAGAACGAAATCCTGATCCAGCGAAGGACTGAGCACATATGAGAGGATCTGCTTGGTGAAGGCGTCCAGAACCGTAGACAGGTAGGCAAAGATGCCGTTGTACGGAAGATAAGTGATATCCGTCAGGAGAACAATTCTGGGGCCATAGGCATCGAATTCCCGCTGAAGCAGATTGGCAGCAACGTTGCTTGTTTTAATGGCTTTAGCCATCTGCCGATAAGGGTTTGGACCTCTGAGTGGGCAGAATAGGTTGAATTTCGCCATTAAACGCCGGATTTTCTTCAGATTCATGATCACCGGAGGATTCATGTGAAGAAGAGCCATGGAAATCCCCTTTGCGCCTTTGGCGTATCCGTGCATCTTAAAAGCGGAAAGGATGAGTTCAAAGTCAGCACGATCCTGCTGTTCTTTCTGTTCTCTGACAGGAGCAGCGTTGACCCAGGCATAGTATCCGCTACGGGAAACGCCGGCCATATCACAGAGGCCTTTGACAGAGAGCGTATTATGAGTCTGCGATAAAGTAGTATGTATGATTTCAAAAACACAGGAAGAGTCATTCATGAGCAGAGCACCTACTTCCTTGTAGTTCTGATTGAGGAAATTTTTTTTAGAAATTCCATTTCCTGTTTCAGGTAATCGATTTCATGCCTAAGCTTCCGAATTTCCTCTGCATCAGAAAGAGGCGTGTCAGCACTGGAAGTATGCGCACTGTCGGAAGTGTCCCGGCGGACGTAGCCCTCATGAAACTCGCCGTATTTTTGAAATTCGGAGCGGATATGTTGGGAGATGCCCCAAATACGCCGCTCACCAATAACGCTGATGTCGAAGCGGTGGTCTTCGAGGATCTTGCGTGGAGATTCGCCTTGTTTGTAGGCAGCCATAAAAAGTTCTTTGAACTCTTTGGTAAGCGTAAGCCTGGTATCGGTAACGCTGTAGACGTAGGGATTTTGCCGAAGTAACTGTTGTTGTTCTGGTGTGAAAAGTTTTCTGCTCATGAAAAATCCTCCATTTCTGTGATTAGAATATCATATTTGGAAGAAAAAGTCCAAGAAAAAGGTTCACATTAGAACGGTGTTAAAAAACAGGGATACATTTAGAGTAGGTGTCCAAAAAGGAGGCACTACACTAATTCAAGTGTCCACTGTTATGGGTACAGTATATTTAGAGAAATTTTTGAACAAATTGGTAAGAAACTTAGTAAAAAGGCTGTTGGTAAGGTGATTCCTGTAGCTGGAGCAGTAATTGGTGCATTGTTTGATACAGCGCAGATGAATACGGTGTTGGAATATGCTGATGTGTTCTATAACAAGAGATATCTGTTAGAGAAAGAAGTCAGAATCAATGAATTGCTTGGAATTGAAGACGATATAATTGATGTGGTGGATGTAGAAGAACCTATAGAAGTAGTTGATAAGGTAGATGAAGCGATGGAAGCTGACAAAGAAGTTTAATATATGAAGTGAGAAGGGAGTGTTGCACAATGACCTGAAATCAGAATGATTTCGGGTCAGGAGCAACGCTCCCTTTGTTTTTCTGAATGATAAGGATGATGAAATTATTGCAAATAAGCGACGAATAAAAGCTAATATACGACAAGACCACCGGTTTAGCCGGTGGTCTTGTCGTATACATAATATTTTATACACTGCTGGCAGAATTACAGTTCACAGTTATTTACGGTTCTGGGGAAGGGCAGTACGTCGCGGATGTTGCCCATGCCGGTCAGGTACATAACGCAGCGCTCAAAGCCCAGACCGAAGCCTGCGTGGCGTGCGGAGCCGTATTTGCGCAGATCCAGATAGAAATCGTAATCCTCGGTGTTCAGTCCCAGTTCATTCATG
>JAFOFP010000010.1 GCA_017387285.1 Lachnospiraceae bacterium | reverse complement strand
TACGTTTACGGGAAAGTATGCCGCATTGTTTTCCGGCAGGGCAGAACAGCTGCAGATGGCTTGTCAGCAGATCGGTGGCCGGCAACCGGCCATTACAGCCGGAGCAGATGTCTGCTGGGAGTTTGACCTGTTTCCGTTTTTACCGGTGCAGTTCCGATTCTGGGACGGTGACGATGAGTTTCCCCCGCAGATCAAGCTTCTTTGGGATAAAAACACATTGGATTTCATGCATTTTGAGACGACTTATTATGCCCAAGGATTGTTGCTTCACCGGTTGAGGGAGAAGATGGATAACAGATTACTTTGATTGACAGAGCGTATGCAGAAGGTCAGAAGATAAGAAAAAGGAGTGCAGTGTTAAGTGAATTCGCTTAACCTGCACTCTGTTTTTGTGGTTTTAGTTTTCGGAGGAATATCTTGCCAAAAACTTCTTCGTACGATCTTCCTTGGGATGATCGATGACCTGTTTCGGATCACCCTGCTCCACGATCAGACCTCCATCCATAAAGATGACCTGATCGGCAACGTCTCTGGCAAAGGCCATCTCGTGGGTGACGATGATCATGGTGGTTTTCTGTTCGGCCAGAGAGCGGATCACCCGCAGTACCTCGCCGGTCAGCTCCGGATCCAGCGCGGAGGTGGGCTCATCAAAGCAGAGGATGTCGGGCTGGAGTGCCAGGGCGCGGGCGATGGCCACGCGCTGCTGCTGTCCGCCGGACAACTGATGAGGATAGTGGTTTGCCCGATCCGCCAGACCCATGCGGTCGAGGAGTTCTATGCCCAATTTCTGAATGGATTCCTGACTCTCGCCAACCTTTTCCTTTGCCAGCAGTTCACGGGCCAATGTCACATTCTGCAGAGCTGTGTACTGAGGGAACAGATTGAAATTCTGAAACACCAGACCGAAATGGAGACGTTTTTTCCGGATCTCCCGCTCAATCTGTGTGGTGGGATCGTCTGCATCAAAGATGACACGGTCGTTGACTTTGATGGTACCGTGATCCGGTTTTTCCAGAAAGTTCAGGCAGCGCAGAAGAGTGGTCTTTCCGCTGCCGGAAGCTCCGATGATGGAGAGGGCCTGTCCCTTTTCCAACGTAAAACTGATGTCATTTAAGACTTGGACGGAGCCGAAATGTTTTTCGATATGATTGACTTCCAATATTGACATTTGTTCGGCCTCCTTACATAAAATAATCCAGTTTCTTTTCCAACCGGTTAAACAGAATGGTCAGAATACCCACGAACAACAGATAATATACCATGGTATAGAACAGCGGCCAAGTGATACCGTCGGATTTCATGTAGGCCTCACCGGCTTTGACTAGCTCGGTGATGGCAATGATCCGGGCCAGAGAGGTGTCCTTGACCAGAGTGATGATCTCATTGGACATAGGAGGGACGATTCGCTTGATTACCTGTAAAAGGGTGATCTTAAAGAAAATCTGCGACTTGGTCATGCCAAGAACCTCACCGGCTTCCCGCTGCCCCTGGGGAACTCCTTCGATGCCGCCCCGATAGATGACGGAAAAGTAGCAGGCATAATTGAATACGAATGCCACCACGCAGGCCACCATACGGCCGTTGCCAAAAGCCCAGATGTTATTGTCAAACCACATGCCGGGGCCGTAAAAGATGATGATCAGCTGGAGCATCAGGGGAGTGCCGCGGATGATCCAAACAATCACATTGGTCAGTGAACTGACAGGGCGGAAGTCGGCCAGCCTCGGACAGCGGCTTGCGATACGCTGAAGGAAGGTTAGTTTGGGACAGCGCTTCAGAAGGCTTCGGATAGGTGCCCACCTGCTCATGGAGCCGAAGGCGACCACCAGACCCAGAGGAAGAGAAAATAACAGGGTTAGAAGAAATAGTTCGATGGAAGTCCAGAGACCCTCCAACAAGGACATGGTTACAGACCAAAACATGTGCGGTCCTCCTGCGTATCAGATTCGATATCAAAATCAAGGGCAGAGAACGGTCAAGCTCTCTGCCTTTGTATGTATGACAAATTACTTCGTTACAACGATCTGTGCGTTGTTGCAGTATGCGTTGGTGCATTCCATAGCAGCCTTAACTGCATCGGTGAGGGTCATGCCGTTCCATACCACATCGATATTGCCGGAGTCAAGCTCCATCACCTTGTAATCCCAGTCGATCACGACAAATTCGATCTCAACGCCCAGCTTGTCAGCAACGATTCTGGCCATATCCGCATCGAAGCCGATCCAGTTGCCGTTTGCATCCTTGTAGTCCATGGGAGCAAATTCGGTGATGCCCACGATCAGCTTGTTCTTGGACTGAATTTTTGCCACATCACTGTCAGCAGCGGGAGTGAAGCCGGCTGCTGCGGGCTGCTCAACGAGTGCTTCCTGCACACCGTAGGTTTTGGCAATGGTCTGCATGGTGCCGTCTGCGTATGCCTCGGAGAGAACGTTGTTGATGAATGCGGCCAGGTCAGAACCCTTGCGGCATCCGATGCCGTACAGTTCTTCGGTCAGACGCTGATCGGTGCATTTGAGATTGGGGTAGCTGGTGCCTTCACCTACCATGGCGCCGGCCATCAGGGAGTCGATAATGGCTGCATCGGAGGTGCCGGCCTGAACTTCCATCAGTGCCTTCGCCTGAGTATCCACGCTGTTGATCTTATAGCCCTTTTCCTGTGCCACGGCCTCGCCGGCGGAGCCTGCTTCAACGGCATAGACCATATCCTCGGGAGCCTTTGTGCAGGCTGTCATAGAAAAGACCATTACCATCAGGGTTACGATTGCGATTATTTTTTTCATGGTTAAGTTCTCCTTTGTGTGTAAGATTGGTAATTTATTGTGTTAACAGTTTACTACACTAAAATGATAATGTAAAGCCCTTTTTGTAAATATTTTTTTGAAATTTGTCCAATGCATAGATTTTTTTGCGGTAATGTGTTACAATATGCCAAATGAGCATCGCTCATCCGGTAGAGTAGGAGGCAGACGACAGATGGAAAGAAAAAAATTGATCGAATTTCGTAATATTGTAAAGAGTTTTGACGGTCAGATCGTTTTAAAAGGCGTTAATTTGGACATATACGAAAAAGAGTTCGTCACTTTGCTGGGTCCCAGTGGCTGCGGAAAGACTACCCTGCTGCGTATTCTGGGTGGTTTTTTGGATCAGGACGAGGGAAGTGTGATCTTCGACGGTGAGGAGATCAGCAAAAAGCCGCCCTATGAGCGAGAGTTAAATACGGTATTCCAGAAGTATGCATTGTTCCCACACATGAGTGTATATGAAAACATTGCCTTCGGACTGAAAATCAAGAAGATGAGTAAGGACGTTATTGACCAGAAGGTCATGAAAATGCTCAAGCTGATCGGTCTGGAGGGCTACGAGAATCGTAAACCCACCCTGCTTTCCGGCGGACAGCAGCAGAGAGTGGCTATCGCCAGAGCGCTGGTCAATGAACCCAAGGTTCTTTTGCTGGACGAGCCGTTGGCGGCACTGGATCTTAAGCTCCGCAAGGAGATGCAGTACGAGTTGAAGCGCATTCAGCAGGAGGTCGGTATCACCTTTATTTTTGTCACCCACGATCAGGAGGAGGCATTGACCATGTCCGATCAGATCGTGGTCATGAAGGGCGGAGAGATCCAGCAGGTAGGAACACCTGAGGAGATTTACAACGAGCCGGCCAATAAATATGTAGCCAGCTTCATCGGCGAGAGCAATATTCTGCCCGGTGTGATGCTGGAGGATTACAAGGTACGCTTTGACGATATCGATTTTGAATGTGTGGACTTCGGATTTAAGGAGAATGAGCCGGTGGATGTGGTTATCCGTCCGGAGGATATCGATATTGTGGAGCCGGAGAAAGGCAAGATGACCGGCGAGGTGCTGAGCACCCTGTTCAAGGGCGTTCACTATGAGATTATTGTGGAGACCGTTCCCGGTACTCACGTTTCCGTCAACATGCATGTGATCCGCAACCATGATGTGGTCAGTGAGGACGGAAAAGAAAAGATCAGTGCAAACGATTTCTATGTGGACGTGGAGGATGTACAGAAGCTGGACGATAAGGAAATCATCGCCCTGTCCAACGCCCAGGCCTGGGATACGGAGACGGATGAGTATATGTCCATCGCAAAGGTAGAGTATGATCTTCAGGAGGAGATCGGAGAGTACCCGGTTAAGTTCACCTCTGCCAACGGCACCAGCATCGAGCGAAAGATCTTTGTGGTCAACCAGTCCTTCGTCAAGAATGAAAAGAAAAACGAGGCGATCATGGCCTTCAACTTCTTTAAGACGGTAGATGAGATCCAGGAGTCTCAGGCACTGGATACGGATCTGAAGACTTGGGCAAACGCTCAGGGCTGGAAACTCAGCGATGAGAACCGCAGCATTGATATCAGTGTCGACTACGATTTTGACCCGGAAAAGGTGAAGGAGGGCGTATACAAGATCACCTTCTGGACCACCGGCCGTGAGTTCAAGATCCATACCACCGATTACTCCCCGGTAGGAGCACAGGTGGGACTGACCTTCTTCCCCGAAGATATTCACGTTATGTCAAGGATGGTATTCTGATGAAGAAATTTGCACAATTGGCGATTCCCTATATTGTCTGGGCTGCTTTGATGCTGATCCTTCCCATGGCACTGATCGCGATGTATTCCTTCATGGAGCAGGGAAACAGCATCGTATCCTTCTCGCTGACGTTGGATCATTATGTGAAATTCTTTACTGACCCGGACTTCCTGGTGATTTTGTGGCGATCCATGCTGATCGCGGTGAAGACTACGGTGATCTGTCTGCTTTTGGGTTACCCGGTGGCTTATTTCATCGCCCGCAGCGATGAAAAAGTACAAAATATTCTGGTGCTCTGCATTACGATCCCCACCTGGATCAATATGCTGGTCCGTACTTATGCATGGATCGGTCTGCTCAGTGAGGGCGGTCTGGTCTATCAGATCCTTACGTTCTTCGGCTTGAAGGATGTGGAACTTTTGTATACCGAGGGGGCTGTGCTTCTCGGTATGGTATACAACTTTGTGCCCTTTATGATCCTCCAGATCAACACATCCCTGTGTAAGATGGATCATTCTCTGTTGGAGGCAGGAGCAGATCTGGGTGCCAATCCGGTGCAGACATTCCGCCGGATCACCTTACCCTTGTCTGTTCCCGGCGTGATCAATGGTATCACACTGGTATTTTTGCCGGCGATCAGTTCTTTCTTCATTCCCAAGCTTCTGGGCGGCGGTCAGTATTTCCTCATCGGAAATCTGATTGAGAACCAGTTCATTACCGTGGGTGAGTGGAACTTCGGCAGTGCCATCTCCATGATCATGGCAGTGATCATGATGCTGCTGATGATGGCCGTAAAGAGAGTTGAGGACAAGAATCAGGGTGGAAAGGAGGAGTGATCCGGATGAAAAAGAAAAGTCGTCCTATCGGAAAAACGCTGACCATCCTGATGATCGCGTTCTTCTATCTTCCTATTTTGTATATGATGGTGTTTTCCTTCAATGAAGGCAAATCATTGACCGTGTTTACCGGATTCTCGCTGCGCTGGTATAAGCACATGCTGGAGTCCAGAGATATGATGGAGGCACTGTACACGACCTTCAGTATCGCGTTGCTGGCCACGGCTATCTCTACGGTGACCGGTACCATCGCGGCTATCGGACTGAGCAAGTCCCGACGAATTGTCCGTGATCTGATGAAGCAGGTGAATAACCTTCCGCTGATGAACCCGGACATCGTGACGGCCATCGGTTTTATGCTGTTGTTCATCACCTTTAAGGTGGACAAGGGCTATATGACCATGCTGCTGGCTCACGTAGCATTCTGTATTCCCTATGTGATCTTATCCGTCATGCCTAAGATTCGTTCACTGGATCCCAATCTGGCAGACGCGGCCATGGATCTGGGTGCAAAGCCCTTTCAGGCCATCACCAAGGTCATTGTGCCTCAGATCATGCCCGGTGTGTTTTCCGGCGCACTGATTGCCTTTACCATGTCCGTAGATGATTTTATCATTTCCTATTTTGTCACCGGAAACGGCGTGAAGAACCTAAGTATCATGGTCTATACCATGAGTAAGCGTGTCAACCCCAGTATCAATGCCGTATCCACGCTGGTGGTGGTGATCATTACCGTGGCACTGCTTCTGATCAATGTAATGCCCCTTGTTCTGGAAAAGCAGAAGAAAAAGGCGGAGATGGGCAAGCGAAATCTGCTGCTTCCCATTGTCGGTGCAGTATGTGTGGCAGCCGTTGTCTTTTTGGTGTTCGGTATGAAAAAAGAGCCCTCTGACCTGCCTTATGCGGGACAGACCCTGCGGATCTATATGCCCGGTGAGTATGTGGGAGAAGAGATCTTCCCGGAGTTTGAGGCGAAGACCGGCGCAGTGGTCGTGGTGGAGAACTTTGATTCCAATGAGCAGATGTACATCAAGGTGGCCAACGGCGAGTCCTATGATATTCTGATTCCCAGTGATTACATGATCCAGCGTTTGATTCAGGAGAACTATCTGCAGAAGCTTGATCCGGAGAAACTCACTTGTATGGAGGATCTGCAGGACGCGGTGAAAAATCAGCCCTACGATGCACTGAATAAGTATTCGGTTTCCTACTTCTGGGGTACGGTGGGTATTGTTTATGACAAGACCAAGGTATCTGAGGAGGATCTGGAAAAGGAAGGATACAGTATTTTCCTGGATGAGAAATACCGAGGAGACATTTATCTCTATGATTCCGAGCGAGATTCCTTTATGATGGCACTGAAGGCACTGGGTTACTCCATGAATACAGAGAATCAGGAGGAATTGGATGGGGCTTATGATTGGCTGGTACAGTGTGTGACCACCATGAAGCCGGAGATTGTTACCGACGAGATCATCGATAATATGGCTCAGGGCAGAAAGGCGTTGGGTCTGTGTTATTCCGGCGATGCCACCTATATCATGAGTGAAAATGAAGATATGGGCTTCTATATGCCTTTGGAGGGAACGAACCGCTGGTATGACGCCATGGTCATTCCTGCCAATGCCCAGAATACAGATCTGGCCCACGAGTTTATCAACTTTATCTCTTCCTACGATTATGCCTACGCGAATTCGGCTTATGTGGGATATACCTCACCTAACTGGGAGGTTATGGATGTATTGTCCGGCGTGGACGGAGATTATGAAGGTATCAATGCATACCTGCCCAGAACGGATTATGAATTGGATGAGGTATTCGTGTACAATGCGGAGACCAGAAAAATCATCAGTAATCTGTGGAGTAGGGTAAAAATTGCGGCAAGTAATGCGAAGTAAAAAAACGAGAACCCGCCCGAAGAGGGCGGGTTCATTTTTTTATTTCTTTCCATCCCAGCAGTAGGTGCAGAGCCTGCACTTATCGATCCCTACACTGTCCAGCATATCGTCCAATCGAAGATATGCCAGAGAGGTGAAGTGGAGCATCTCACAGATCCGGTTTACCATGGCTTTGTGTCTGGAACTGTCGGGATCAGCGTACTCAGCAATGACTTCATCGGAAGGATCGCATCCCTCCAGCTCGTTGATCACACGGCGGGTGATCAGATCCATCTCAGAGGTGGAACGGGAGAAGTTTAGGTAACGGCAGCTGTACATAATGGGAGGACAGCCGGTGCGGATGTGTACTTCTTTTGCTCCGCTGTCATAGAGAAACTCGGTAGTTTCTCTGAGCTGTGTGCCGCGAACGATGGAGTCATCGATCATCAGCAGGCGCTTACCTTCGATCAGATCATGGACAGGCAGCAGCTTCATCTTGGCGATGAGCTTGCGCTTGCTCTGATGGGTAGGCATGAAAGAGCGAGGCCAGGTAGGCGTGTACTTGATAAACGGTCTGGAATAAGGGACATGTGCCTCGTTGGCATAACCGATGGCGTGGGCAATACCGGAATCGGGGACGCCGGCAGCCGTATCCACAGAGTTTACCACACCGCTTTCCTGATCACGCTTGGCCAGATGGCTGCCGCAGTGATAACGCATCCGCTCTACGGAGATTCCCTCATAAGAGGAGGAGGGGTAACCGTAGTAAACCCAGAGGAAGGTACAGATTTTCATATCGGTGCCGGGGGCAACCAGTGTCTGTACATGATCGGGAGTGATCACGACGATCTCGCCGGGACCCAGCTCCCGGTCCGCGGTATAACCAAGATTTAAGAAAGCAAAGCTTTCGAAGCAGGCGCAGATAGAGTCTTCTTTGCGGCCGATGGAAATGGGGGTGCGTCCCATCTTGTCACGGGCGGCATAGATGCCCTTTTGGGTAAGAATCAAAATGCTGATGGAGCCGTCAATGATCTCCTGAGCAAAGCGGATACCCTCGATGAAATTCTCCTTTTGATTGATGATGGAGGCAACCAGCTCGGTGGGATTGATCTCCCCTCCGGACATCTCGAAGAAGTGAGCATTTCCGCTGATGTGATTTTCCATGATCTCATCGATGTTATTGATCTTTCCGACGGTGGTGATGGCGAAGGTACCATGCTGGGAACGGACAAGAATGGGCTGAGCCTCATAATCGGAGATGCAGCCGATGCCCAGATTTCCGTGCATGGAGGTGGACTCCTTTGTGAATTTGGTTCGGAAAGGAGCATTTTCGATGTTGTGGATGGCTTTGTCGAAGCCATCATCCTCGCTGTAAACAGCCAGACCTGCCCGGCGGGTGCCTAAATGGGAGTGGTAATCCACACCGTAAAACAGATCAAATACACAGTCAGATTTGGAAGCAATACCAAAAAAACCACCCATGAATTCACCTCATTTAATAAAAATAAACGTCTAATAAGTTTTATAAGTAAAACACATAACAAACAATGTTATTATAACATAAAGTGATAAAAAGTGGAAGAGAAAAATCAGAGAATATTCGAATGTTTGGAAAGATGGAAAAAGACAACAATGACAAAAATATGACATTCCTGTTAAAAAAATGTTTATAATGTCAAAAAAACGACAATTATTGCTTTTTGTTTTGTGCAATGCTACAATGCAGATAGATTGATAGAAAGAGGTGCTTTTGGTGAGCGTATTTTTTCATTCGGCGGTGGAATCCCGCTATAAGACAGAAGAGGAGTTGCGGGCAATTACGGTCAACTACTGTATCGCATTGATTCCGGTGATCGCAGCGGGCTTTTATGCTTTCGGCTTCAGCGCGTTTAAGGTTTTGCTGGCATCGGTGGTGTCCTGTGTGGGATCCGAGTATGTTTATCAGAAACTGATGAAGCTTCCGGTGACGGCGGCGGACGGAACTGCATTGATGACCGGTCTGCTGCTGGGGCTTTGTCTGCCCAGCGAGGTACCCTTGTACATACCTATTCTGGGCGGCATGTTTGCCACCATCGTGGTGGTACAGCTGTTCGGAGGTTACGGCTTTCATATTATGAATCCGGCACTGGTATCCAGATGCTTTCTGCTGATCAGTTTTGCGGATGCCATGACTCAGTACACCATTGACGGATTGACCACGGCCACGCCGCTGACGGTGATGCGAAACGGAGGGACACCGGATCTGTATCAGCTGATCGTGTTCAATGAGCAGGCCGGCTGTATCGGAGAGGCCTCGGTTCTGGCACTGTTGGTGGGAGCACTGTTCCTGCTGATTTTCCGTAAGATTTCCGTGATCACGCCCACGGTATATCTGCTGGTGTTCACGGCAGCCATCTGTCTGTTCGGCGGTCAGGGGATCTCACTGAATTACGTTCTTACCCATATGTTTGGCGGCGGAGTTGTTTTTGTTGCATTTTTCTTTGCCACCGACCGTGTTACCAGTCCGATCGGACGGTGGGGAAAGGTGATCTACGGTGTACTGCTGGGTGTGATCACCGCCATTTATCGTATTTTGGGCACCAACACGGAGAGCGTATCCTATGCAGTGATTTTCTGTAATCTGCTTGTACCGTTGATTGACAAATATTTTGCGCCCCGCGGTGCAGTGGAGAAGGGGGCCTGAGGATGGATGTTCGTAAGATCATAAAGGATGCCATGATATTATTTGTGATCACACTGGTTTCCGGTCTGCTGCTGGGACTGGCTTATGAAGTGACCAAAGGACCCATCGAGGCCAGAGAGCTGGAGCAAAAAAAGGCGGCTTATCAGAGTGTATTTCCTGAGGCCGAAACGTTTGTGACCACTGACGGGATCGAAGCGGCTGTGGCAGATCAGGCGACTGTATTGGCGGCGGCCGGGATAAAGGGTGTGGAAATCATGGAGTGTCTGGCGGCACAGGACGGTGCGGGAAACACTCTGGGTTATGTGATGAACCTGTCCTTTGCCGGTTCACAGGGGCCTATGACCATGGCCTACGGGCGAAGTGTGGACGGAACGACCAAGGGCATCGATATTTTGACCAGCACCGAGACGGCAAAGATGGGAGCACTGGCGGATGAGCCGGAGTTCAAGCGCCAGTTCGAGATGGTTGTGACCGATAAATTCAGTACGGGAGGCAATGTGGACGTGATCAGCGGAGCTACGATCACCACGGATGCGGTGGTCAATGCAGCCAACGCCGGGATTGTATTCGCAGCCTACTGCGGGAAGGGAGAGTGAGCCGGGTGAAAGAAGGATTAAAACAGATCTATAAAGGCATCGTGACAGACAATCCGGTTCTTGTGCTGATGCTGGGCATGTGTCCGACCCTTGCGGTGACCAAGAGCGCGGTGGACGGCGTTGGTATGGGCCTTTCCACCATGGTGGTACTGATTCTTTCCAATATGATGATCTCCGCACTGCGAAAGGTCATTCCCGACGGTGTGCGTATGCCTGCATACATCGTTATTGTGGCATCTTTTGTGACGATCGTGGAGTTTGTGCTTAAGGCTTACGTTTATTCTCTGTATGAGTCTCTGGGCGTATACATCCCATTGATCGTGGTAAACTGTATCATTCTGGGGCGGGCAGAGTCCTACGCTTCAAAAAATAATGTATTTTTATCCATGTGTGATGGTATCGGTATGGGTCTTGGCTTTACCGTGGCGCTGGGGCTTCTGGGTCTGTTCCGGGAGCTTTTGGGAGCAGGAACCATGTTCGGTATCAATATTTTGAGAGAAAATGCCAGCTTTGAACCCATCGCCATTTTGGTTCAGGCTCCCGGAGCATTTTTTGTGGTGGCTGCCCTTGCCGCTGTTCAAAACAAGCTGGGCCTTAAGTCTGCTACCAATACCCGTGGAAAGACAAAAGCCGGATGCAATCACGATTGTCTCCATTGCGGCGGCTGTATGGCAGCTGCAGATGTACAGGAAAAGAAGGGAGGAGTGGGCGCATGATAAAAGATCTGTTGATCATTGCCGTGTCAGCGGCACTGCTGAACAATGTGGTGCTCAGCCAGTTCCTGGGCTTATGTTCCTTCATCGGTGTATCTACCAATACCAAGACGGCTGCCGGTATGGGCGGTGCAGTCTGTTTTGTCATCACCATCGCCTCGGCGGTGGCCAATCTCCTCTATGATCTGATTCTGAAGCCTTTACAGCTGGAGTATTTACAGACCATTGTGTTCATTCTGGTCATTGCAGCACTGGTTCAGGCAGTGGAGATGTTTCTTAAAAAATTTATTCCGGCCCTCTACCGGGCGCTGGGTGTGTATCTGCCTCTGATTACCACCAACTGTGCGGTGCTGGGTGTTGCCCTGAAAAACGTACTGAATAAGTATAATATGGCGCAGAGCGTGATCTGTGGTCTGGGTACGGCCATCGGGTACATGGTTGCCATCATTATTCTGGCCGGTATCCGTGAGCGTATTGCGAACAATCCGGTGCCGGAGTCCTTCAAGGGATCACCCATCGTGCTGATCACGGCGGCGTTGATGGCCATTGCGTTCATGGGCTTTGCCGGACTGAATATTTGATCTTCATAAAAAATGCATCTGAAATGAACGGAAACCGTTTTTGGGAAAACATGATGAGGAGATAGAGGATGGATATAAACGGAATACTCACGGCTGCAGTCGTGGTCGGTATCATCGGTCTGGTGATCGGTGTCCTGCTGGGGATTGCGGGATCGGCCTTTGCAGTTACCGTAGATGAAAAGGAAGTACAGATCAGAAAGTGTCTGCCGGGAAATAACTGCGGCGGCTGCGGTTATCCGGGCTGTGATGGTCTGGCACATGCGATCTTTACCGGTGAGGCTGATGCCAATTCCTGCCCTGTGGGCGGTCAGGCGGTGGCTGAACAGATCGGAAATATCCTGGGTGTGGATGTGAAGCCTGCCGAGCAGAGAAAGGCGTTTGTCCAGTGTAAGGGAAGCTATGACAGTGCGACCCTGGATGAAACGGGCCGTAAAATATGTGCATACGGATGTACCGGCTGCGGTCAGTGTACGTCGGTGTGCAAATTTGATGCGATCCATGTGGTGGATGGTGTGGCTGTGGTGGATGAGGAAAAGTGTGTGGGCTGCGGTGCCTGTGCCCGGAACTGTCCCAGACAGGTTATCGCCATGGTGCCCAAACTGGCCGGTCATATGGTGGCCTGCTCCAACCCGGAGAAGGGCAAAGCCGCCAAGGCAGTTTGTCGAAATGCCTGCATCAGCTGCGGTATGTGCGTGAAGGTTTGTCTGGCTGAGGCGATCTCCATTGAGAGCGGAGTTGCCCGCATTGATGAAAACAAGTGTACCGGCTGTGGTGCCTGCGCACAGAAATGTCCCATGAAATCAATCGTGTAGAGTTTATTACATAATTGTGTAACTGATTAAACTATTCAGAAGGAGTTTACATCCGATGAAACATTACGAACAGCGTTTTCCCGGCGGGATCCATCCCACCGATGGTTCGGATAAAGCATTGACCAAATCAGTTCCGATCCAGACTTTCATTCCGGAGGTGATCGAACTGTCTATGTCCCAGTCGGGAGGCAGCCTCTGTGAGCCGCTGGTGGCGGTGGGAGACCATGTGGAGCGCGGCCAGTTGGTAGGTCGGCCAAAGAATTTTACAGCGGTTCCTCTCCATGCCGGGGTAAATGGTGTGGTGAAAGAAATCCGAATGGGGAAAAAAGGTCCCACGGAGGTCCCTCTTTTGGTGATCGAGCCGGACCGGGATCAGCCTGCTGAACCGAAGATGGAATATCAGCGGGAGTGGATGGATATTCGCAGATTTTCCCGAAATGAACTGATCCGCCTCATGGAGGAGGGGGGTATCACCGGAATGGGTGGCGCGGGATTTCCCTCCCATATCAAGTACAAGACGGACAAACCCATCGAATACATATTGATCAATGCCTGCGAGTGCGAAAGTTATCTGACCTGTGACCATCGGATGATGATGGAGCACGGGATGGAGATTTTGAACGGTGTACATTTGCTGGTGAAGGCCGGTGGGGCGAAAAAAGCCTACATCTGTACCGAGGATAATAAACAGTCCTGCGCGGATTATTTGATCCGTCTGATCGGTGAGCAGGAGGTGCCCATCGAGGTGAAGGTATTCCCTGCCAAATACCCGGAGGGCGGAGAGCGTCAGCTGATTCAGGCAGCCACCGGGAAGGAACTTCCGGCGGGCAGTCTGCCGGCAGACGCAGGGATCATTGTATCCAATGTGCAGACGGCCAAGGCCATGGCAGATATGGCGTTTGCCAATATGCCCTGCACTTCGCGGTGTATTACCGTCACCGGTCTGGTGCGAAAGCCCGGAAACTTTCTGGTGCCTTTGGGAACGCCGCTGCGAGAGCTGTTAAAACAGTGCGGAGGCTTGTCCGAGCTGGACAATAAGGTGATCTTGGGTGGTCCCATGACCGGAACCTGCATCGGTGTTCAGGTAAAGTGTGATCAGATTCCCCAAAGCGTGACCAAGGTCAGCGGAGGGTTGATCGTTTTGAAAAATGATGGATGCGAAGAATCGCCCTGTATTCGCTGCGGAGCCTGCATGAAGGCTTGTCCTGCGGGATTGACACCTTGGAAGATCGATTTTGCTGTTCGTCAGGGAAATGTTGATCTTTGTCATCAACTCTATGCCACTGAGTGCATCGGCTGTGGCTGCTGCTCCTATGTGTGCCCTGCAAAACGGGAAGTAAGCCAGCATACGGTAAAGGCGAGAAACGATGTGAGAACCATGCTTCGGGAAAGGGGAAATAAGTGATGAAGAGTTATTTGAATCCACATATCCGTACCCCGAAAACCACAAAAGTAATCATGCGGGACGTCTGCGTATCTCTGATCCCCGCATTTATCGGTTCAGTATATTTCTTCGGAGTGGGAGCGTTTTATCTGACCCTTTCCTGCGTGGTTACCTGTGTGGCAGCTGAGTATGGATGGCAGAAGCTGAATAGGCTTCCGGTGACCATGGATTACAGTGCTGCGGTGACCGGTATGCTGCTGGCCTTTAATCTG
>JAFOFP010000065.1 GCA_017387285.1 Lachnospiraceae bacterium | reverse complement strand
TCTCACCGGTCTCCATGGCATTGATCACCGCGTTGTATTCCAGCTCATCTGCCATGATCATGGTAAACGCGCCAAAGGACTCACACTCCGGATGTCCCTCAGGAAACCGGTTGTGATTGTCATCCGTCCCATGACAGAATACCCGCTTACCTGCACAGAGCATCTTATCGTAGATCACTCCGTTGTACTCCAGTCCGCTAGTCACATGGCAGCCGTAATTACACATTTCCATGGTGAAATAACCCTCATAGGACAGAATGCGCTCCTCCGTCTCCAGAGACCACCAAGGATGATTATAGGCTACCAGATATCCGTTCTCCCTGGCTGTACGGATATACTGATTCACATATTCCGTGGTATAACGCCTTGTTTCCTCTGATCCGACCCGTTTAAGCTGCATCAAACGCTCCTCAGAAAGGAATTTTGCGTGGGTTTTATTATAACAAATATACGTCTCATTGTGGGGATCACGGGCAAACAGATTGAGATGGACCTCCGGGCCAAATCGATCCGATTTATTATCCGGCTGTGAGCGGATATAACCCTCATAACCGGTGATCATCAAAAAGTCCGAATCACTCATATCCGAGTGATCCCAGGGAAACTCATGATCGGTGATGGCCAGAATGTCATACCCATGGCGGCGATAAGCCTCCTTCAGCTGCTCCGGTGTCAACCTGCCGTCGGAATGAACACTGTGACAATGTAAATTTGCCTTATACTGCTTTTTATGCGGAGATATCAGGTACATCATATGAAATTTTCCTCTCTTTGTCGACTGATATTCAATACATCACTGTCTTCAAAGTATATCATATTTTTCATTGGAATGAAACACTAATCTTGCACAAACCACACATTTCTGCTATAGTACACTCCAGAGACTGTGTTAAGTCAAATATACCTTATGGAGACGCTTATGATCCGATTTGCTTCCGACTACACCGAAGGTGCTCATCCTTCCATATTAGCCGCTCTTACCAAGACCAATTATGAACAAAATCCCGGTTATGGTGAGGATCCCCATTGCGCCCGTGCTGCCCAGTTGATCCGAAAGGCTTGTGACACCCCCAATGCCTCGATCCACTTTCTCGTGGGCGGTACCCAGACCAATACCATTGTCATTTCTTCTCTCCTGAAACCTTATCAGGGTGCCCTGTGTCCGGAGAGCGGCCACATCAATGTCCACGAGACCGGATCGGTCGAGGCCACCGGACATAAGATTCTTCCTCTTCCCGCAAAGGATGGAAAGATCACTGCCGAGCAGGTTCGCAAGGCCTGCGACGCCCATCGAAATGACGCCAGCTTCGAGCATATTGTCCAGCCCGGTCTGGTTTATATTTCTCATCCCACTGAATACGGTACTCTGTACACCTTACAGGAGCTTACCGATCTCAGTGCAGTCTGTCGTCAGTATGGTCTGCCTCTGTTTCTGGACGGTGCCCGCTTAGGCTACGGTCTGGCATCCCCTGAGACTGACGTGACCCTTCCGGATATCGCCCGTCTTTGTGATGTCTTTTATATCGGCGGTACCAAGGTCGGTGCTCTGTTCGGTGAGGCTGTGGTATTCTCCACCCCTGAGCTGGCCACTAATTTCCGCTATATGATCAAGCGCGGCGGCGGCATGCTGGCCAAGGGCTGGCTCCTGGGTATCCAGTTTGAGACATTGTTCGAGAACGGCCTCTATTTCGATTTAGGGAAAAATGCAGTGACCCTTGCTTACCGTATCCGGGATGCTTTCCGGGAAAAAGGGATTTCCTTCATTATGGAGTCTCCCACCAATCAGCAGTTCCCTATTTTGAACAATGAACAGTTGGAAAAACTGAGCAGAGAGTTTTCCTTTACTCCCTGGGAGACCGTGGATGCCGAGCACAGTGCTGTCCGTTTCTGCACCAGCTGGGCTACCGGCGAGGAACAGGTAGAAAAATTACTCCGCGCTATACGTTCACTGTAACCTTTCCCCTACACGGTTTCTGCACGATTGATTTTCACTGATCCCCATACAAAAAACCCGGAAGCCAATCGGCCTCCGGGTTTTCTTTTTCACTCAGTTTTCCATTAACTGCTCTTATCAATTAGCGTTTCTTGCAGAAAGCTCCTCGTTCATCTGAGCAAGCGTCTTCTTATCCAGGTTGTAAATCAGGCTAAGACCAACAAACTGAAGAACAGCACTGAACAGATAGAGACCGGGAACCAGATAACGCATTCTGGTAGCAACCTCCAGAGTCTGATTTCCTTCGTTTGCTCCAACATAACCCAGTCCAACCATGATTACCAGCGCCAGAGCCGGTCCAAGGCCCTGTGCCAGCTTACGGAAGAAGGAGTGCAGTGCATAAACAGTACCTTCCTCGCGGGTGCCCATCTTCCACTCATTGTAGTCGATCGCATCACCCATCATTGCCCAACTAACGGTGGAGTAAATACCCATGCCAAGACTGTTCAACAACTGGCAGAGAATGTAAAGCAGCATACCCTTTCCATCGGGGGTGATCGGCATTACCAGCATCAATGCACACGCGATCATACTTACAATCGCACCCACAGTAGCCAACTCCTTTTTACCATACTTGGTAACCATCTTACGAGCCATAGGGGTAAATACAACAATGGGGATCATTGCAAATGCAGATACCAGACCGGAAACCTGTACATTGTTGAAATAGGACTGGAACAAAACGGTAACTGCTGCTGCTCCACCCTGCATACCAAGGAACATACCCATAGCTGCAACGGTAGCACCAACTGCAGGACGGTTCTTCACGAAGTTGCCCATTGCCTTAACTACGTTAAACTTGGGCTGATCATCGTTCAGACGCACATCCACGTCCTCACGAATTTCCGTATTCTTGATCATGTACTGGAAGCAGAAGAAGCCCAGAACACCCATGATCAGGGCTGCAAAAAATACGCGCTCACCAATCAGATTATCCTCTGCATCGTAAATCAGCATAGGAAGGATCATCATAGGAACCATGTTTCCAACCATAGATCCAACAGAACGCCATGCGGACAAAGATGCACGGTCTGCAGGCTTTGTGGAGATCAGGGAAAGCAGGGAACCGTAAGGTACGTTCGCAACGGTATAGAATGCATCCCAGATTACGTATCCGCAAACGAAAATGATCATCTGCGCCCACAGAGGAGCATTGGGGAAAGGCAGGAAGCAGAACGCACCTGCTACGATCAAACCAATGGAACCAAACCAGATGTACTGCAGGAACTTGTTTCTCTTGTATTTGCGCTTATCTGCGTCAACCATAGATCCGATAACCGGGTCATTGATTGCATCCCACACCTGTACAACAATCAACAGCAGGGAATACCACAGCTCCAGGCCCATAAACTGAGTCCAGAAAATCATCATTGTGCCCTTTAAGGCAAAGCTCATGTTACAGCCGAAGTCACCGGCAGCGTAAGCCAGACAGTCACGCATACCAAACTTGCGGAAGCCCTTCTCGTCAAGAGCCACTTGCTTCTTAGACATAACGTCTCCTCCTCTTCATCGGGTGATCATATTCGCACAAACCACCCATAATATCAGTATTATATCGAAAACAGCATTAATGTTTCAAGGGGCAAAATGTCACTTTTGTGACACCATGCAACAAATTTCGCGCTCTTTTTTTAGCAATTCACACAAAAACATTGCTTTTCTGAGGTTTTTTGATATACTGAATGTAAAATACAGCAATGAGGTACGGATCATGTACAAACAATGTGTCACCGCCCAGTCCGCCAAACGCCAGCGAGAATTGGAGCAAAGTTTGCTCACTGCCATGCTTGATCGGCCCTATGAGGATATCTCCATCAGTGCACTCTGCGATCACATCGGTATTCCCCGAAAAGCTTTCTATCGGTATTTCTCCGGGAAAGACGGTGCTCTCTACGCATTGATCGATCACACCATCATGGATTTTGCCGGAGAAGTCTTCTCTGACGAGCCTCAGGCCACCATTGATACCCTGGAGCGTTTTTTCTGTTTCTGGCACAACCAGCGACGCCTTCTTGATGCCCTGGATCACAGCGGACTCACCGGTGTATTGCTGCAGCGCTCTTTGGCAAAAGCCTCTGCTGAGGATCTGCTTCCCCAACGAAATTTTTCCTTCCAGCCCCATCTCCCCCACAGCTATATGGTTCATTTTCTGATTTCCGGACTGCTTTCCATGGTTTTTCTCTGGTATCGCAACGGTTTCCAGGAAACACCCAGACAATTGGCCATGGCCTCGGCCCAGCTCATGACCCAGCCACTGATCTCCCGACCGTATTTGCCGGTTCAAATTCCATAATCTTCTTCGCGCAAAAAAGCTGCTGCAGGTCACCGGATCCTCCCGATCCTCTCCGCAGCAGCTTTCTTATTTTACTTTTTCATTTCCAGCAGTTCATCTTTCGGAATCGCATCCCGCTCAAGATCACCCAGATGATCGGATCGACCTCCGGAAATCACATACATCCGGCCATTCTCGTAACCAAGGGTAGTGATCGATGCGTTAGGAACCCAGGGAACTTCATTCATCTGATCCAGTGTTTTTCCCTCAAACAGGCACTGCACCGCACGAATCAAGGTGGCGTGAACCGCTACTACCACGGTCTTTCCCTCATTTTCCTCAGCAATACGAATCAACGCCTCGGAGGCTCTTTTCTGAAGGTACTCAATGGACTCTCCCTCGGGGCATACCACCCGTCCCAGATTGGATTCCCAATCCAAAAAGAACTGAACTCCGTTGTTGTAATTCTCCTTAAAACTGGTCATCTCCCAGATACCTACATGAATTTCTCTCAGATCCTTCTCCGGTATCACTTCCAGTCCCAAGCGATCGGCAATCGCTTTTCCGGTGGCAAATGCCCGTTTAAGATCACTGGCGTATACTCTGTGGACATCGTAGTTGTTTACAATATACTCCGCATTTCTCTCCGCCTGAGCAATCCCCAGTTCGGAAAGAGGGCTATCCGTCTGTCCGATAAACATATGGTTTTTATTTGCCATACTCTCGCCGTGTCTTACCAGCAATAATGTGGTCATCTTTTTTCCTCCCGCAAGATCAGCCGCCCAGATATGCCTTTCTCACCGAATCATTGTGAAGAAGATTCTTCGCATCATCTGCCAGAACCACCTGTCCCGTCTCCAGAACGTAGCCTCTGTCGGCAATGGAAAGAGCCATCTGTGCATTCTGCTCAACCAGCAGAATGGTCGTACCGGCCTTATTCAATGTGGTGATTATATCAAAGATTTCCTCAACAAGCAAGGGGGCAAGTCCCATCGAAGGCTCATCCAGCATCAAAAGTTTCGGTTTTGACATCATAGCACGACCCATGGCAAGCATCTGCTGCTCACCGCCGGACAGGGTTCCTGCCACCTGATGACGTCGCTCCTTCAGTCTGGGAAAACGTTCATACACCAGCTCCAGACTATCCTTGATGGTGGAATTGGGCTGGGTGTAGGCACCCATCTCCAGATTTTCCTCCACGTCCATCTGCAGGAATACGCGACGTCCCTCCGGAACCTGTGCCAGTCCCAAGGACACGATCTTGTGGGCAGGCACATGAGCCAGATTCTGTCCCATGAAAGAAACCGAACCGGTGGTGCTCTTTAACAGACCGGAAATGGTGTGCAGGGTGGTGGTCTTTCCGGCACCGTTGGCACCGATCAGGGAGATGATCTCTCCCTCATTTACCTCAAAGCTTACGCCCTTGATGGCATGAATACTTCCATAATACACATTGATATCATTTACTTCAAGCATTGCCATGGTGTCAGCCCTCCTTCTTCTTACCCAGATACGCCTCGATAACCGCAGGGTTATTCTGAATTTCCTCGGCAGTACCCTTGGCAATGATCTTACCGTAGTTCAGTACCGCAATACCCTCGCAGATACCCATAACCAGATTCATATCATGCTCGATGAGCAGGACAGCGATCTTAAAGGTATCACGGATCTTGATGATGTTATCCATCAACTCGGAGGTCTCGGAAGGGTTCATGCCCGCAGCCGGCTCATCCAGCAAAAGAAGCTTGGGATCCGTAGCCAGCGCACGGACGATCTCCAAGCGGCGCTGTGCACCGTAGGGGAGACTTCCTGCCTTGTAATCAGCCATATCCTGCATATCAAAGATGGACAGCAGATCCAGTGCTTTCTCATGAGCTTCCTTCTCTGCCTTCCAATAACGGGGCATTCTGAGCACACCTTCCAATGTGGTGTAATTGATGGAATTGT
>JAFOFP010000009.1 GCA_017387285.1 Lachnospiraceae bacterium | reverse complement strand
TCGCGAAGCATCTGCATCAAAACATCTGCCATATCGGTCATATCCCGGTGCAGTATCTCATCCTCAAGATGCTCAATATCGGTACTGGGCTTAAATTTTGCCAGTTCTTCTTCAAAATTGATCATGGTCATCCCCCTTATATTCTCCCGCGCACAACATCGCTTGTGTGCCGATCAACGGATCACCGATCAGTCAAGGTTTTTTACTGCTTCCTTGACCTCACCCACTAAATACAGCGAACCTGCAATAAACAAAAGGTCATCCTGGCCTTTCAGGGAAAGCGCTCTCTTCACACCCTCTGCCACGCTGCCACAGGCAACTACCGGAACATCGGTGTGCTTCACAAAGGTATCGTACATCTCCTTGACATTGAGAGCACGATAACTCTCCATCTGGGCAAGAACAATCCCCGCAAAATCAGACTTCTCGCATAACTCCGCCATCATCTTGTCGTAGTCTTTCTCCACTACCACAGAGAACAGCAGATATTTCTTTCCGGGACAAGTCAAACGATGTGCGGTCTCCAAGAATTTGGCAATACCATCCGCATTGTGTCCGCCATCCAGATAAACGCCGGGCAAAATCTGCTCCATACGCCCGCCCCACTGGGTCTTTCCCACGGAGGCAGCCAGATCCTTAAGTCCCGGAAATGCCACCTTCAGCGCTGTCAGCGCCAGAGCGGAATTCATGGCCTGATAAGTCGCTACCGAGCGAACACTGTACTCTGTTTCGTCAAAGGCTTTATCCTTAAAATGGTAGGTCACTCCGTCATTGTCCGCCCGGGTGATCACCAGATCCTCGCGGCTCACCGGATATGCGGGTGAACCCATCTCAACTGCTTTCGCCGCAATCACTGCAGCTGCCTCAGCGTCGTTTGCATCATAGATCACCGGCACACCAGCCTTGATGATGCCAGCCTTCTCGGAAGCGATCTGTGCCGGGGTATCTCCCAGAAACTCGGTATGGTCCAGACTGATGGATGCGATCACGCACACCTCCGGCTTTTCGATCACGTTGGTGGCATCCATACGGCCGCCGAGACCCACCTCAAGCACGGTGTAATCCACCTTCTCCCAAGAGAAGATCAGCATACCCATAAGGAAGATAAACTCAAAATAAGAGGCATGTTCCAGCTCGGGATGACCGCCCTGAAACAGGTCGTAAACCTGATGGAAAGCCTTTAACATGGTCTCATCGTCGATGTCCTGACCGTTGATCTTGAACCGCTCATTGATCCGTACCAGATGGGGGGAAGTAAACATGGCTACCTTATAGCCGTTGTCCTCAAGGGCCTGGGCGGTATATGCACAGACAGAACCTTTGCCGTTGGTTCCGGCTACATGGATAAACTTCTGTCCACTCTCCGGATGCCCCAGTGCCGCCAAGATGGCTTTGGTATTTTCCGGTGTGGTCTTCTTGCTGAATCTGGGTATGTCATTTAAATAGTTTTCCGCTTCAATATAGGTCATCATTTGTTTGATCTCCTGATCTCGTCCATCGCGTATCACAAATATATTATCATTGGTATCACTTGCGCAGGGAAATACTCCCTACACAAATGATACCATGAATGTTCAAATATGCCAAGTAAAATACATCGCAGAAAGTGACACGGTTTTACCCTAACTGTGCCAGTCTCTCCTTGGTCTGAGCCAGCAGCTCGGTGTACTTGGCCAGCTTCTCACGCTCCGCCTCCACCTTAGCTGCAGGTGCCTTGTCCACAAATCTGGGATTAGCCAGCATTCCCTCTGCACGGGAGATCTCAGCCTCCAGTTTCTTCACCTCGCCGGACAGACGCTCACGCTCCTTGTCCAGATCAACCAGATCGGCGAAAGGCATGTAGAT
>JAFOFP010000064.1 GCA_017387285.1 Lachnospiraceae bacterium | reverse complement strand
GATATAGGTGTTGTTCAGCTTATTGAAGCTGACGCTTCCCGGTTCCAGGAGAGATGAATCGATCAATCCCTGATAATACCGGCTGCGCTTTGCCAAATCGGTTCGGTGCTCAGCCTGCATCTCCGTGTCATAAACAGTTCCGCTTTGATCCAAGGCATACACATCTACTCGGATGGAACGTAGCCAAGGCATGGTCCGAAATTCCTTCTCCGTCTGGCTGGGTGTCATCAATTTTAACTCTTCCCGTCCCAAAATAATCTGAAGCAGAGCCTCGTGGGCCTCGGGATGATCCATTGTTTCGTCAAACAAAAATTTATCCAGCAGTGTCAGATCCTTTAGTTGTTTCATGGTTTCCTCCTTTATTTTACAATACAGGATGCGAAATCGCAACCCGGTATTTTGTGTTTCCACACAAAATACCGCAGATGTCTATCACCATAAACCAATTCTCATCGATTGTCCACCAACTAACTGTATGGAGTGCCATACTTTTGCCCCAAAATTTTAAGAGATTTTTTCGTAATTATTGCGAATTTCTATACACTTTCTGCCAACCTGTGCTATACTGTAACCAAACAGTACTTGACATGCGTCAATTTGCAAAATACGATCTATCTTTATACTACACAGGAGGATTTATCATGAAAGCTGTTGTTCTCTATGGCCCCGGCGATGTGCGCCTGACCGAATTCCCTACCCCCGAGCTCAAACCCGGCACCGTGAAGGTAGCTGTTTCCTACTGCGGTATCTGCGGCAGCGATTTCCACAAGGTTGCCGGAAAGAAAAACACCCATGCTATCCACTATCCGGTTCCCTTAGGACATGAGATCTCCGGCGTAGTTGAGGCTGTGGGCGAGGGTGTTATCGACTTCAAGCCCGGCGACCGCGTTACCGTCGACCCCAACTGGAGCTGTGGAAAGTGCTACTACTGTCAGCAGGGAATGCCCTCCTTCTGTGAGAACGCCCGCGGCGTAGTAAAGGGCATGTGTGAATATGTTGTTTCTCCTGAGGAGAGTGTTTATCATCTGCCCGATTCTCTGGATTTACATACTGCTGCGTTGGCTGAGCCTGTGGCTTGCTGTGTTCATGGCATGGACCTTTTGGCTGTACAGCCCGGAGATTCTGTTGCTCTGGTAGGTATGGGTGCCATCGGTACCATTATGCTTCAGTTGATCAAAAATGCAGGTGCAGGTCAGATCATCGTTCTGGAGACCAATGAAGCAAAGCGCGAGTTGGCGATGCAGCTCGGAGCAACCTGCTTTGTATCCCCTGCCGATCAGGAAACCGTAAATACGCTTGCCGAAAAATACCATATTAAGCGTGTCATCGAGTGTGTCGGTATCCGTCCTGCTCAGAAGACTGCGCTGGCGGTTGCAGACAAGGGTGCTACCGTAGTGATGTTTGGTGTCAGCGATGCAGCGGATGAGCTGCCGATCAATCTGTACGATGCATTCCTGA
This sequence comes from Lachnospiraceae bacterium, assembly GCA_017387285.1. Taxonomy (GTDB): domain Bacteria; phylum Bacillota; class Clostridia; order Lachnospirales; family Lachnospiraceae; genus RGIG423. Next base: position 4,982 of record JAFOFP010000064.1, on the reverse strand, counting down.
AAGAGTTAACCATCAAAACTTCTTTTGTTAACCCTTTCACCACCCAGCGTGCCATCAACATCTTAAACAACGGTGCACTGGATGCAGATAAAATCATCTGCAAGGATCTGACCATGGAGGAGGCCATCGACGAGTTTGCAAATCCCGTCTACAGCCGCATGGGCAAGGTGATTGTTACCGTAAAGCCTGAGTAACTACCATAAAATGCAAAAGAGGCTGCCATTATGCGACAGCCTCTACAAAATTAAACCAAAGGAGTTTACCTTATGAAAATCCTCATTGATGATGCAAATGTTGATAAGATCAAAGCACTTTACGATTACTACCCCATCGACGGTGTGACCACCAACCCTTCTATTCTGACTAAAAGTGGCCGCAAGCCTTACGATGTTCTCTGCGAGATCCGTGAGTTTATCGGCCCCAACGCTCAGCTTCATGCTCAGGTCATCTCCCCGAAGGCAGAGGACATGGTAAAGGAAGGTCACAAGATAGTGGAGATGCTGGGAAAGAACACTTTCGTCAAAATCCCCGCTGTCCCTGAGGGCATCAAAGCCATGAGACTTCTGTCTCAGGAAGGCTTCGGCGTGACCGCAACAGCGATCTACACTCCCATGCAGGCATTTTGGTCCGCAAAAGCCGGTGCCGATTATGCAGCACCTTATGTAAACCGTATCGACAACCTTGGTGCGGATGGTGTGGCTGCAGCGAAAAAAATGCATGATATTTTCAAAAACTGCGGCTTCAAAACCGAAATCCTGGCTGCCAGCTTCAAAAATTCCCAACAGGTGCAGGAACTGTGCGAATACGGTGTGGGCGCTGCTACGCTTGCCCCCGATACCATTGAGAACTTCTTGAAAAACGCCTGTGTTACCTCCGCTGTGGACGTGTTCATCTCCGATTTCGAGAACAGCTACGGTAAAGGCGCAACCATGCTGAACTACTAAACAGATACGTTCACCTGTCCAAAGGCCAGCACCACCTTAAACAGATCTCCATCGGTGTATATTCCCATATCGCCTTTTTGCAGATCCGTCAGGCTCTTGGCGATGGACAGACCCAGGCCACTGCCCTCCGTATGTCTGGAGCTGTCACCGCGGGTGAACCGTTCCATCAGTTCCTCACTGGTCATATTCAGTGGATAGGCGGATATGTTGCGGAAGGTGATCACTGCCTTGCCACCGATATTGTCCAAATTCAGATAAACTCTGGTTCCGGCCTGGGCATACTTGCAGATATTGCTCAACAGATTGTCGAAAACTCTCCAGAGCAGCCGGCCATCTGCCATAATGTAAACATCCTCCTGGGGCTGATTGAGAATCAGCTCCAGTTGTTTTTCGTTCATCCGATCCTCATATTCTCCTGCCGCCTGGGTCAAAACCACCCCCACAGAAGTGACCTGCATATCCACCTGAACATTTCCCGTGGAAGCCTTGGACGCCTCCACCAAATCCTCGATCAACTTTTTCAGACGCTTGGACTGACGGTCCAACACATCGATATACTCTGCCATCGTCTCATTCTGCGGTTCTTCCTTCTTGATCAGATCCACATAATTGATGATGGATGTCAGCGGTGTCTTGATATCATGGGAGACGTTGGTGATCAACTCCGTCTTGAACCGTTCACTCTTCATCTTCTCATCCACCGCTTTGGTCATTCCCTCGCTGATACTATTCAGATTTTCACCGTGCTTTTTGTAGTCCCAATACATTCCCTTGGTGCTGACACGATGGTCGAATTCCCCCTCGGCCAGTTTTTTCCCTGCAGCCTGCAGCCTTTTCATATACACCACCGACAGCAGAATCACCGGAACAAGCAGAATCTTCTCCAACAGCCAGAAAACCAGCAGTTCATCGGTATATAGAGCACTCCACATGGCAAACAATTCCACTACGGAGACCACTATGACCAGTAAAATCGTCTTCCACAGGATAGGAATATTTCGCGCAATCTCCACGATACCGTTCCACACGGCCACGATCACCTTACAGATAAACCGCAGCACCATATAAATGACGGTGTTTGACCACAGCGTTCCCGTCTTAAACCGGGTAGCCAATGTCAGCAGACACCATAGCAGCAACAAAGAAAAAATAACGCACCATATACCTATCAGCACAATGACACCGATGCCACCCACAAGCCAGAAGGTTTCTTCCATCATGCAAACCAGCGCATAAACTGCACCACCCATGACCGCACCAAAGATGTCCAACGGTATCCGATCGATACCATTGCATACAGCCTCTTTCTTTCCCGGCTGATGGCCTGCGCTGCACATCAGGAAGATCAGCAGGAAGATCGCACCTAACGCTGCGATCACCGTCACCACAATGAGCCCATTGCGAAAGCCGTAACAGAAATCATAAAGCTTCGGATATATCGGCTCATAAACCATGCCCGGATACTCACGCATCGGACGGTAGGAAAATAATTCGTCCATTCCATTGGGTGGAAATACTCTGTAGCCGAACCCCCAGATGATATCGGATGCATCTCCGTAAAATCCCATGGATTCCAAAACAATAATTGCCAGTGTTCCACCGACTCCTCCCAGCATGGCTACACACCACATAACCACTGCGCTGATCTTTGCCCCTAAGCTATGGGTCAATTTTGTCATTGACTAACCCCTCCCATCAATTTTGTACCCCTGTCCCCAAACTACCTTTAGATATCTGGGCTCCGCCGGATTGTATTCCAGCTTCTCTCTCAAATGACGGATATGCACCGCCACCGTGTTCTCCGCACCGTAAGGACTGTCGCTCCACACGATCCGATAGATCTCCTTGGGTGAAAAAACCTGTCCCGGATGCTGCATAAACAGTTTCAGAATATCGTACTCCGTGGGTGTCAGATTGACCTTCTCTCCGTCCCGCATCACCGTCTTTGCCCGGTCATCCAGTTCCAGATTTCCCACACGATATGTACTCTCCCTTGTCTCCGCCTTACTGCCCAGTTGAGTATAGCGTCTCACCTGAGAGCGAACACGGGCCAACACCTCCACCGGATTGAAGGGCTTAGTGATGTAATCATCCACACCCACATTAAGTCCAAGGATTTTGTCTGTGTCCTCGCTTTTCGCTGTCAGCAGGATCACCGGCACATTGTACTTCTCCCGCAGCTTTACCAGTGCGGAAATGCCGTCCATCTCCGGCATCATGATGTCCATAAGCACCAGATGGATATCCTCCTTCTCCAAAAGCCCAAGCACCTCTTTGCCGTTAGCTGCCGTAAAGGTCTGATATTCATCTCCGGAGAGATAGATCTTCAAGGCTGAAACAATATCCGGTTCATCGTCGCAAATCAGAATGTTATACATTTTCGTCCCCCTCTGTTTACAAATAAATTTTAGCTTTTTTCATATTAAAAACCAAGTAGCAAATTCTTTAAGTTTCTCTTAAGATACCTTATTTGGATACAAAAAGGGGGCCGGCTCCCGGCTGGCCCCCGATATAACGACTGGGTCGCTGTATGTTGCAATTCATCGCCTGCAGCGATTTATCATGATTTATTTTTCCTCAGTCACTGCTACCTCTTTCAGTGCGTTGCCTCCTGCAAATCCGGCAAGCACACTGGCAAGATCGATGCCGGTGGACTCCCTCACACCCTCCATGATCTGGCTGGTGCTGTTCATCACATCCTTCACCATCTTGGTAGAGTTGCCATCTCCGTACATTACGATGCGATCAGTCTGTGCCAGAGGAGCAGCAGCATTCTTCACCACCTCAGGCAGGGCATTTAAGTACATCTCCAAAACAGAAGCCTCACCCATCTTCTTCTGGGCCTCAGCCTTCTTTTCGATGGCCTCCGCCTCAGCCAGACCCTTGGCACGGATACCCTCTGCCTCCTGCTCCATGGCGAAACGGAGTGCCTCCGCCTCTGCCTTACGAGCCTCTGCCTCCTTGATGGCCTCATAGGTTTTTGCCTCTGCCTCTTTCTGACGGCGAATCAGGTCAGCCTCTGCTTCCTTCTCCACCTTATACTTCATGGCATCGGCCTGCTTACGGATTTCAGCGTCCAGCTTGCGCTCCTTGATGGCGATCTCACGCTCAGCCAGCTCAGCCTCCTTCTCTCTGCGGGCAATATCCGCATTGGCCTTGGTGATCTCGATGGTCTTACGCTGATTTTCCTGCTGAATGGAGTACGCTGCATCAGCCTCCGCCTTCTTGGTATCAGCTTTAACCTTCATCTCAGACTGCTGAACGATCAGCTCTGCATTCTGCTCTGCAATCAATTTTTCTGCATCAACCTTAACCGCATTGGCTTCCTGCTGAGCCTGTGCAGTAGCAATGGCAATGTCTCTCTGGGCATTCGCCTTGGCGATCTGGGCATTCTTGCGAATCTGCTCCACATTATCGATACCCATATTCTCAATGGTACCTGCACCATCCTTAAAGTTCTGAATATTGAAGTTTACCACCTCGATACCCAGCTTTTCCATATCCGGCACCACATTTTCAGTGATCTTTTTCGCAACACCCTGGCGGTCCTGAACCATTTCCTTCAGGCCTACGGAGCCTACGATCTCACGCATGTTTCCTTCCAGTACCTGAGTCACCAGACAGATCATCTCATCCCGGCGCATTCCCAGAAGGGTCTCCGCCGCGCGCTCCAACAAATCGGGCTCGGAAGAAATCTTGATATTTGCAACACCGTCAACGGACACATTGATGAACTCGTTGGTGGGAACCGCATCGGACGTCTTTACATCCACCTGCATTACCCGAAGGGACAGTTTATCTACACGCTCGAAGAAAGGAACTCTCCAACCCGCTTTACCGATAAGGATACGCTTTTTACCAAGTCCGGAAATCACATAAGCCGTGTCCGGCGGAGCTTTCAGATAGCCTGCCACCATCAGCGCGATCGCCACAACCACTACTGCCAGAATCGCCACCGTCAAAGGGGATAAAACAATACTGCTGAGTAAAGCCATTTCACACATACCATGTACCTCCTTGTTCATGTTTTGATACCCT
>JAFOFP010000063.1 GCA_017387285.1 Lachnospiraceae bacterium | reverse complement strand
GGCGATCTCATCGTAGGCCGCCGGAGTGTACATGGTAGGCTGCTCCATGCACATTTCGTATTTATTGCACTGGACCTTTCCCCGGAGAATGATCCGCATCCCCTTTTTGATGGTGTTGCGAAGAAAAGGCATATTGAACCAGGTGACACGCAAAATACCGCTGTCGTCACGGATCATGGTAGTAACGATCTGTATGTGCTTCATCTGCTTCACATCCACAGACTTGACGATCACACCCTCCACCGCATAAATCCCGCCTGCCGTAATCTTTCCGATGGGGATGGGAAGATCAAAATGCTCGTAATCTCTGGGATAATAGCGGATCAGATCGTCCACCGTTTCCACGCCGATACGCGCAAACAATTTAGCCGTCTTTTCTCCGATGCCCTTTAAGGCGGTAATTTTTTCATTCCCATGCATGTCGGCGTTTCTCCTTTCCGATCGGTATTTCACCGGTGTCAAAACATTTAGGGACACTCAGAATGGAATTTTTATATACTCTCCACAACTTTCAACCCATCCGGTTCCAACCGGTATATCTTATCGCACACCTCTCTGAGGTATGTTCTATCGTGTGATACACTGATGATGGCTCCCGAAAATCCGGCAAGCATCTGTCGGATTACCGGTCCCGACAATGGTGAAAAATTTCGAGTGGGCTCATCCAAAATCAACACATTGCACCCGGCCATGGACATCTTCAGCATCAACAGCTTGGCCTTCTGTCCTCCGGACAGATCACTGACCGGATGAAACATTTCCTCACGGGTATATTTCATACTGCCCAGATAGTTGCTGATCCGCACTGCTTCCTCCTGATTGCCGGTAACAGCCAGAAACTCCACCGGTGTTTTTTCCTGTTCAAGGAGTTCCTCATAGTTCTGAGGCATATAGGCCGCTTTTATGTCCGTTCTCGTCAACAGCTGATCTGCTATTTTTCTCAACAGCGTGGTCTTTCCCACCCCGTTTGCACCGATGATTCCCACATGCTCCGGCCCGGTAATGCGCAGCAAAATATCTTTCGCCAACAACTTGCCGGAAATAAATTCTTTACTGCTTGTTTCCGGAACCGAATCCCTGTCCCCGGAGCCTGCCCACAATTCCGGCAATTCCAATTCCAGGACCTTCTTTCCTGGCGGAAGATACGCCTGCTCTCCAAATTTGATAAACACTGCATCCTCTGTGTCCGGCACCTCGGTCATATCCACAAATTCCTTTTCAAACCTTCGCTCCAGAGACTTCACCGCATGCATTTTCTTTTTCAGCATTTTCCCTCCATGGGGATCCTGTCTGGAGATGGCATTCTGCTGATGCTCCACCTTCTGGGCAATCCTTCTGAATCGCTCCTGCTGTTTTTCATAATCCCGACGCTCGGATCTGGCCACCTGCCCCTGATGCTCTAACTGCAAAAGACGATTTTTCGCATATTCATCGTAACCCACGCCTGCAACCGTATATCTGGAAACCGTTTTCCTGCGTACCTGTTCCAAATGAATAATCCGGTTGGCTGTCCTACGCAAAAATTCCTCATCATGGGAAATATACAGTACCGGCAGTTTCAATTCATTTATATAATTTTCCAGCCAACTGATGGTCTCCACATCCAGATCATTGGAGGGCTCGTCCAATAAAAGCACATCCGGCTGTCCCATCATCAGTCGGGCCAGCTGAAGCTTTACCTTCTCTCCGCCGGAAAGGGTGCCCATCAGCTGCTCACTGTAAAATATCTCCACACAAAGCCCGACACTCACGGCAATCTGTGCCAGTTCTCTGGGATTCCGATCAAAAAAACCGGGGAACACACTGCAAAATGCATATACGCTTAACTCATGATCCTTCTCCGGCAACTCCTGTGCCAGATACCCAATGTGCGCATTGCCACGGATAATCTCTCCCTCCCAGGATACATAGTCCTCCACAAGGTTTTCATCCACCATCAGCTTTAACAGGGTGGATTTACCATTCCCCTCCTCACCGATGATAGCTGCCTTGTCTCCCGGTCGGAGGGCAAAGGAAAAACCCTCGATCATCGTCCGAAGATCACGCTTATGTATAATCGTTAAATTCTTTATCTGTATCAAAATTTTGCCTCCTTAAACGTCTGGTTACCACACAGCTGAAAGCCGATTGCTGCACGCAAACATGCGCTCATCATGAATGCCGTCCTGTGCTTTCATCGCAAAAATCGCCCGCTTTCAGAGAAAACCCGAAAACAGACGACTCCCAAGAAGACAAATTTACCACTTTTATATGTTTCCTCCCCTTCCCATCAGCGTCTTAAGGAATACGCCGACTTTCCCTATGAGTATAGCAAAATTTTCCGTTTTTGTCTATCAATATTTCCTCGATTCCATAGACTTATCCACACCCTTGTGCTATGATCTTCGTAGGTGGTTTATACTTGCTCACTATATCTTGAGTGATAAAAATCTTGTCGATCGGAGGAACTGTCATGAACTTGGAAAACTTAATTCAATCCGCAACTGCCCATCTACTCACCTGCCCTGAAAATCATGTGACAGAGGAGGATGCCCTTCGGCCGGATCTGACCGGCATGGCTTTTTACGATGAACCGCTCTTCGGTGTAGCTTCCGCCGATGACCCGCTCTTTTCCCGCTATAAAACAGATGGTATCGTTCACGAGGAAATGCTTCTCCCCGATGAATGGCTTCCCGGCGCAAAAAGCATCCTCTCCTTCTTTCTGCCCTTCTCAGAGCAGGTGCGGGTTTCCAACCGACAGATGACTGATCTGGCCTCTCAGGAATGGTTCCACGCCCGTATCGAAGGTCAGATGATGATGGATCATTTCGGTCAATACGTATGCTCCCTCTTGGAAAAAGAAGGTTACCGCGCCGTATATCCGACTGCAGATCCCAGATTTCATTGGATCGGAAACGCTGCGTCCAACTGGTCCGAACGCCATGCTGCCTATGCCGCAGGCCTTGGCACCTTCGGCCTCTCCAAAGGCTTGATCACCAAAAAGGGCATGGCAGGACGTTTCGGCAGCGTCATCACCGACGCCATTCTGCCCGTAACAGAGCGCGAGTATTCCACCCCCTTTGAATACTGTATCATGTGCGGAAAATGCCAGATCATGTGTCCGGCAGGTGCCATCGACTTAAGTCGCGGTATTCTTGAGGGCAAAAATCACACCGTATGTCAGATGTTCCAGCGGGCCAGAAGACAACCCCCTCACGGCCCCAATCAGCGAATCCGTTACGGATGCGGCAAATGCCAGGTAAACGTTCCCTGTGAGACCGGAATCCCGGGCAGATAAATATATTTCAAAATATACCACTATACGAGCAGGCCTGCGCCCTATGCCAGAATAATAAGCCTACGCGCGAAGACCACCGGCTAACCGGTGGTCTTCGCGCGTTTCTAACCGATAAAAATATTTTATCTGTAATCACTCCACAGAAACCAGATAATAGTAGATAGGCTGGCCTCCGGTGTGTACCTCAACATCCAGATCGGGATACAAGGCCTGAATCTTACCTTCCAGTGCCTCCGCCGTATTTGTAGCCACATCCTGGCCATAGTAAATGCTGATCACACAGGACTCATCATCTACCATTTCCTCGATCATCTGCAGAGTGACCTCCTCGATGTCCTTACCGTTAGCCAGAATACCGGAATCCCCGATACCCATGATATCTCCCTCATGGATCTCAAATCCATTGAGTGAGGTGTCACGAACAGCATAGGTGACCTCACCGGTCTTTACGCGGCTGATCTCCTCCTTCATGACCTCAAGGTTCTCCTCGGGGCTCATATCAGGGGAGAAATTAATCAGTGCGGTAATCCCCTGAGGAACTGTCTTGGCGGGAACCACAACGATCTGCTTATCCTCAGTCATTCTCGCTGCCTGCTCAGCTGCAAGAATGATGTTTTTATTGTTGGGAAGAATGTAGATGGTATCTGCATTCAGCTTTTCAATGGCATTTAACATATCCTCCGTGCTGGGATTCATGGTCTGACCGCCGGAGATCAGATAATCCACATTCAGCTCCTTGAAGATCTCATTGATACCCTCTCCGATGGATACGGCAATAAAACCATAAGGCTTTCTAGGCTGATCCTTAAGTGCCTCTTCCTCAGCAGCCTTCTGCTCTGCTGCCACCTTGGACGCCTGAGCGATCAGTCTCTCCTCATGCTCTTCTCTCATGTTGTCAATCTTCATACGGCTCAGAGAACCGTAGCTTAAGCCCTTCTGGATCGCAAGACCGGGATCATTGGTATGTACGTGTACCTTTACCAACTCCTCATCTGCCACCAGAACGATGGAATCACCCAGAGACTCCAGATATGCCTTGAACTCTGCAACCTGAGAGGGCTCCAGCTCATGCTCAAGATTTACAATAAACTCGGTACAGTAACCGAAGGTGATCTCACCAAGATCCTCCACATTTGCTGCTGCACCGGTGCCGGAAGAAGCCGCCTTGGGCGCGGGAGCCGCGTCAAAATCAACCTCCTTACCCAGATAAGCGTCAAATGCGCCCTTCATCACCTGCATCAGGCCCTGTCCGCCGGAGTCAACCACCCCTGCCTGCTTTAACACAGGAAGCATCTCGGGAGTCTGAGAAAGCACCAGATCACCGCGCTCAATGATCACACGGAAATACTGCTCCATCTCCAATCCGGTATTGGCAGCCTCAAGAGCCATATCTGCCATTCCCTTGGCAACGGTAAGGATAGTGCCCTCCTTGGGTTTCATTACCGCCTTATATGCAGTCTCCACCGCACGCTTAAATGCAGCCGCGATGATCGCCTGATCAATCACCTCAACCGACTTGATCTCCTTGGTGAAGCCACGAAGCAGCTGAGAAAGGATAACACCGGAGTTTCCTCTGGCACCGCGAAGAGATCCGGAAGAGATCGCCTTTGCCAGTGTCTCCATATCCAGATTCTGAACTGCCATCACTTCCTTGGCTGCAGACATCATGGTCAGCGTCATATTGGTACCGGTATCACCGTCCGGAACCGGGAATACATTTAACTCATTGATCCATTCTTTCTTGGATTCCAGTTCTTTTACACCTGCCAAAAACAGTTTCTTCAGCATAGGTGCATCGATCAATTGATTAACCACCTTGATTTGTTCCTCCTTGAAATCAGCAATCAGTAACCCGGACGCCCTCTACCAGAACGTTGATCCACTCTACCTCGATGCCTGAAAATTCTTCTACTTTATACTTTACATTTTCAATCAGGTTGTCCGCAACTGCGGAGATGCTGACTCCATAAGCAACCACAATATGAAAATCGATGCGCAGTTTGTTCTGCTCACTCACGGTAACACTGATGCCGTGGGTCAGAGAATCCTTCTTCAACAGTTTAACGAGACCATCCTTGACATTGACCGAAGCCATGCCCACGATACCCATACACTCGATGGCTGCCAGACCGGCATAACGAGCGATCACCTCAGTATCGATCTGAATCTCACCGAATTTGTTGTTCAGTCTGCACTTCATCCTGCTCCCTCCAATTCACGAAATTCTGTGTACAAATACCACACAGGAACAAAACCGCAGATTTTGTCATGATGACATAATAAGCGATTTTCTTTATTATACCCAATATTTGTGAAAAAGAAAATACCAAATTTGACTTTTCTGTAAACAATTTATGAAATCCACTCTATTTTTTTGAGATTTTATGCCTTTCTCCATACATTTTCGCTCTTATTCCCCGGTTGTTTGTTCTTTATTTTTTGTTTGATCCCTACTCAAAAATGTTTTTTTATATTTTTGAAAAAACCGCTTGCATTTTTTATCGACTTCTGCTATCATATTGATGTTTAGGGTCGTCTGTCTCTTGAGACTGCCCAATTTAGTTAAGGAGGTGCGATGATGGCTAAGTGTGAAATCTGCTCCAAGGGTGTTCATTTCGGCAATAACGTAAGTCATTCCAATAGAAAGACTAACAGAATCTGGAACTCCAATGTGAAGTCTGTAAGAGTTAAGGTAAACGGAGGCACTCAGAAAATGTACGTATGTACTTCCTGTCTGAAGTCCGGTTTAGTTGAGAGAGCTTAATCAAAAGCATTCTTAAAGCCGTCTGCGAAATGCAGACGGCTTTTTACGTTGTACCTATTCAAAATGATTCAAATCATCTCCCACTCGCTCACTGCAGCGGCCACCACCGAGCGATACTCCGCCAGACTCTTACTCTTCCTGATTTTCTTCAGCAGCTTATCCCCCTCAGGAAATGATCTGGCCAGATATGTCCAAACCTCCAGCAGACGGTAGAGAATATTCTTATCCTCGGGAATAATCCCCCGATACCCCCCAAACAGCTCGTCAAGAAATCCCTCCAGCTGTCCACGGGTCATAGGTGCTTCCCCCTTTAACTCTCCGGCCAGTCCCGGATTGGCGATCAGCCCCCGTCCCAGCATCACACGATCCGTGTTCGGAAAACGATTACAAACCGTCTGATAATCCTCTACGGTATAAACATCTCCGTTATAACACAGAGGACTAATCTTTTGTCTTGCTTCACCATAAGCCATTTCTTCTTTGTCTCGCAAGTCCTCAAACTCTGCCGACTGTTCCTCTGTCGGAGCAGCCATTCTCCTCTCCGCCATCTCATAAAGGTGCGGCCTCACCGGCCCTTTATAAAGATCCTTTCTTAACCTCGGATGAATGATCAACTCCGTCATGGGATATCGGGTCAGCAATTCCAGAATGGCAGGCCATTCTTCCTCTGCCTCGTAGCCGATACGGGTCTTGACAGAAACAGGCAATACACTTTTTTCAAAGATCTCATCCAGAAATGCCTCCAGTTCCGGCAGAAATCGTAAAAATCCCGAGCCTCTGCCCTTGGCAGTCACTGTACCGGAGGGACAGCCGATATTCAGATTCACCTCTCTGTATCCCAAATCCTTGAACATCTCCGTCAATCCAAGGAAAATATCTGCATGATTGGTCAGAATCTGCGGAACAATATCCATTCCCTGATTATTTTCCGGTGCGATATCTCTGATCTCTTTATAATTCAACCCCAAGCTGGATATAAAGGGCATAAAATATCGATCGATCTGTCCAAAATGATGCAGATAGGCCTGTCGATAAATGTGGTTGGTAATGCCCTCCATAGGCGCCATGTAAAAATTCATATGTTCTCCTCATCCAAGATCCGTCCAATCTATCGGACATGATTGAACGTGTTTTCCATCAATCTATTTTCAATGTATTTCAAGATTTCAACCTGCGCAGCACTCCAATCTCCTGTGCATACCCGGGCAATTCATTTGGCGTTTCCAGACAGAAGGGTATTCCTTGCAGAGCCGGATGATTGATGATCCGTACCATAGCCTCCAAACCGATACTTCCCTCACCGATTTTTTCATGTCGGTCTTTGTGACTGGCAAAGGGATTTTTGGTATCATTGAGGTGAATGGCTTTCAATCTGTCTACGCCTACGATCCGGTCAAACTCCTCCAGTACATCGTCTAAATGCTCCACAATATCATAACCGCCATCGTACACGTGACAGGTGTCCAGACAAACACCCATCTTATCCGACAGCCCCACACGGTCGATGATGGCCCGAAGCTCTTCAAAACGCCCGCCGACCTCACTGCCCTTTCCGGCCATGGTTTCCAGCAAAACTGTGGTCTGCATTTCCGGCCACAGAATCTGATTCAGCAAGTTTGCGATCTTCTGTATTCCGATCTCCATCCCCTGTCCCACATGGCTGCCGGGATGGAAATTGTAGAGATTTCCGGGAATGTATTCCATTCGCTGCAGATCGTCCTTCATGGTCTGGTAGGCAAACTCCTGTACGCGGGGATCTGCCCCGCAGGCATTTAAGGTATAAGGCGCATGAGCGACCACTGTCCCCAATCCCATCTGTTTACCATAAGCCAAAAACTGCTTCACATCCTCCGGATCGATGTCCTTAGCCTTTCCGCCCCGGGGATTACGGGTAAAAAACTGAAAGGTATTAGCCCCCAGATTCTCCGCCTCCTTAGCCATGTGAAGAAAACCTTTTGAGCAGGACAAATGGCACCCGATATAAAAATTGCTTTTATTTTGTGTATCTACGTTCATGGTTCTTGTACATTCTCCTATCGACCACTTTACTTTACACAGATTTTTGTTTTTTGTCAACCACATCAAAAAGCCCCCACCGTCTCCGGCAGGGGCCAATCTTCGATTATGTAATATTACTTAATAACCTCACCGTAAACTTCGCCTGCGCAGCCTGCTGCGTTGGACTCGTCGGTGTCGATGTGCATAGCCAGTGCGTAGCTGTCGCTTACACGAACAACAACATCACCGAATACCAGAGATCTGTCTGCGCTCTCGATCTTTACGTTAACGATCTGGTTGTCAACGATACCCATCTCAGCAGCATCAGCAGTGGTCATGTGGATGTGACGCTTAGCAACGATAACGCCCTCGTTAAGCTCAACCTCGCCGCAAGGACCAACCAGCTTACAAGCGCCGGAACCGGCAACCTCACCGGACTGACGAACAGGAGCCTTGATACCGATGGAACGAGCATCGGAAGCAGACAGCTCGATCTGAGTCTCCTTACGGAAGGGACCGAGGATGGATACACCAGCCAGCTCCTTCTTAGGGCCAACTACGGTTACTCTCTCAGCACATGCGAACTGGCCGGGCTGGGACAGATCTTTCTTAGGGGTAAGCTCAGCGCCTGCGCCGAACAGAATCTCAAAATGCTCTTTGGTTACATGCAGATGACGTGCGGAAGTCTCAACTAATACTTTGCTCATTGGTAATCACCTTTCTCTTTCTAAATATTATGTCGTTCCCTTACAGGACGAATTTACTTCTTTTCCTATGATAGTATAAAGGGGAAAAAAATTCAATACTTTTCCAAAAGTTTATAAATAAATACAACTGTCCACAGAATTACTCCTGTGCAAACATGGCCCGAACAAAATCATCCGCATCAAACTTCTGCAAATCATCCATCTGCTCGCCCACACCCACATACTTTACCGGGATTCCCAACTCAGACTGGATGGCGATAACGATACCGCCCTTGGCTGTTCCGTCCAGCTTGGTCAGAATAATACCGGAGATGTCACAGATCTCATTAAACTGTCTGGCCTGCTCAAGGGCATTCTGTCCGGTGGTTCCGTCCAAAACCACAAGGGTCTCCTTGTGCGCCTGAGGATACTCCCGATCAATCACACGGTTGATCTTGCGAAGCTCTTCCATAAGGTTTTTCTTGTTGTGGAGACGTCCCGCCGTATCACAGAACAGAATATCTGCCTTTCTGGCTTTGGCCGCACTCACCGCATCAAACACAACGGCTGCCGGGTCAGATCCCTCATTCTGGGCAATAATATCTACCTCTGCCCGATGAGCCCACTCAGTCAGCTGCTCAATGGCTGCCGCGCGGAAGGTATCCGCTGCTGCAACCAACACTTTTCTGCCCTTAGCCTTCATCTGTCCGGCCAGCTTACCGATAGAAGTTGTCTTTCCTACACCGTTTACACCGATGACCAACACCACTGAAGGCAGATGCTCAAACTCGTATGCGGTCTCATCCACCGCCATCTGCTCACTGATGATCCCGATCAACAATTCACGGCAATCAGAGGTCTTGGTGAGATGCTGTTTTGACACTTCCTTGCGCAGTTTTTCCATCACGGCATCGGTGGTATGGATACCCATATCGGCCATGATCAGACGTTCCTCAAGCAATTCATAAAAGTCGTCATCGATCTCGGTCACACCGTAAAACAGTGAATCCACTCCGGCCTTGATACTGTCACGAGTCTTGCTGAGTCCCGCAACCAGTTTATTCCAGAAGCCCTTTTTCTCTCCCATCTCTACCTCCTATATATCTTTATTCTGTCTACTATGATCAGTCAATATCAATCTGTCTCTATTTTAGCACACTTTCATCGATTAAGTCTACTGCAACCAGCGTGGAAACACCTTTTTCCTGCATGGTAATTCCGTAAAGACGGTCAGCGGAAACCATGGTACCTCTACGGTGGGTAATGACAATGAACTGCGTATCCTCTTTCAGCTTGTTGAGATAATCCGCATAACGAACAACATTGGCATCATCCAGCGCCGCCTCGATCTCATCCAGCAAACAGAAAGGTGACGGTTTCAGATTCAGGATGGCAAACAGCAGACTGATGGCCGTCAATGCCTTCTCTCCACCGGAAAGCTGCATCATATTCTGAAGCTTCTTTCCCGGCGGCTGTGCGATAATATTGATACCGCAGGTCAGGATATCCTCCCCATCAACCAGCTCCAGTGTACCGGTGCCACCGCCGAACAGTTCCTTAAAGACCTTGTTGAACTCACGGTTGATCTCTTTGAACTGAGCCTCGAACTGAGCCCGCATACCCGCTTCCAGTTCCTCAATGATCTTCTGGAGACTTGCCTCTGCCTGAAGCAGATCATC
>JAFOFP010000001.1 GCA_017387285.1 Lachnospiraceae bacterium | reverse complement strand
TCCTCACGAACCTGGCTGAAGTCGTCGGGATCGGTGGTGATCTCGAAGCAGTCCTCCTCCTCGGAGAAGTCCTCTGCGCCTGCATCCAGTGCAACCATCATCAGCTCGTCTGCGTCCATCTCGAAATCTTCCTTGTCGATGATGATCAGACCCTTCTTGTCGAACATGAAAGATACACAGCCGGTGGTGCCTACGTTTCCGCCGCCCTTGGTAAATGCGTTACGCACATTGGATGCGGTACGGTTCTTGTTATCCGTCAGGGTATCAACGATGATCGCAACACCGTTGGGACCGTAGCCCTCGTAGGTCAGTGCGGTATAGTTTACTGAGTTCGCATCGCCGGCTGCCTTTTTGATACCACGCTCGATGGTGTCGTTGGGCATGTTGTTGGACTTAGCCTTTGCGATAATATCACGCAGCTTGCTGTTGTTTGCGGGATCGGGGCCGCCCTCTTTTACTGCTACCGCGATCTCACGGCCGATAACGGTAAAAATCTTACCCTTAGCTGCATCGTTCTTTTCTTTCTTATGCTTAATATTGGCAAATTTAGAATGTCCGGACATTTTTTCTCTCCTTGTCTAACACAATTTCAACCGATCCGAAAGTACATGCTTCCGAATGCTCATCTAAAATATTTTACTCTCTTTCTTTTTTACCGTCAAGTATTTCCCTTGATTTTCCAGATAAAAATCACACTGTTTTTATGCTTTTATCCGCTCGTTCAGGTTATTGATCCATTTTCTTGATGCAAACCGTCTGGTGCAGACCACATTCTTCACCAGCTCCTCGATGTTAACCATGGCATATACCCACCAAATCGGCAGTTTAAATACAAGTCCGCCGATAACCGCCATGGGAACACCGATGACCCACACTCCGCAGATATCCAAAATCAGTCCCACCCGGGTATCTCCGCCGCCGCGGAACAATCCCACGATAAACATCAGATTCACATTTTTGCTGGTCAGATACAGCGCATAGACCACCATCAGCATAGTAACCGCTTCCGCCACTGTCCCGGAAACCGAATAAAATGTAGCATAAATATTTCGCGTCGGAAGAATGAATGCCATGAATATCAGTGATACCAAAATCTGCAGGCAAATCAGTTTCTTGCCTTCGTCCCACGCTCGCTCCTTATCCCCGGCACCCAGTGTATTTCCAATGACCACAGCGGCCGCGGAAGCCAGTCCCATGACCATGACCTGCATCAGATTCTGAAAGGTCTCAAAGATGGTCATGGCCGCCACCACCGAATCGCTGTCGATCATTCTGCCGTAAACCAGGGAATACATGGTTACTCCCAGTCCCCAGGTGAACTCATTGAATACTACGGGCAAAGAGCTGCGGCAGTACTCCCGCAGAAAGCTCTTGCTGTAACCGAACAGCTCTGACAACCTTGCTGCCAGCGCTGTCTTTTTTCCGTAGACTAATGCGAGGATCAGAATACACTCCAAAATACGGGCGATCAGCGTCGCGACAGCCGCACCGGCCACACCCATGGCGGTGAATCCCAGCTTTCCGAAAATCAATATGTAATTAAATATCACATTAACCAGGATGGTAATCATACTGATCACTACCGGAGCACCCACAATACCGGTCGCTCTCAGCAGCGAGGTGTGAATATTGGTCACTGCGGTCAGGGGATAGCTGACGCAGACAATGGCCAGATAGATCGCCCCCACTCGCACCGTCTGTGCGCTGTCCGTAAATATCCGCATAACAAACTCGGGACAGATCAATCCCGATATGACAAAAATCAGGCTTCCGGTCAGGCCGATCAGCAAGGACAAGCCCTGCACCCGACGGATATTTTTTACATCGTGATTTCCCCAGAACTGAGCTCCCAGCACGCTGGCTCCGCTGGCGATGCCGAAAATCAGCAGACTGAACACAAAAAACACCTTGTTGGCCAGTCCTACGGCGGCGATGGACACCTCCCCCAGAGTTCCGATCATCATGGTATCCACCATGTTTACCACGGTGTTTAACAATGACTGAAAGGCAACCGGCAGCGCAATGGCTGCTGTCTTTTTCAAAAATGATTTATCCTCGAATGTATCCTTAATTATCTGCATCATATTCATCTATAATCTTAAGTACTTTCCTTTGTTTGGTAAATTTCTTACAAATATCATCGGCAACCAAATATTATAACATGATATTTCATTCCGTCAATACCTGTCGTTTCTTTCTATATGTATAACTCAAGGCTGACACATAATGCACGGTTGACCAAATCCATTTTCTCCTGACTCAGATGACAGATTTTCTCCTTCAGCCGCTGCTTATCAATGGTACGGACCTGCTCCAGCAAAATCACTGAATCCTTCGCCATCCGGCACTGGATCGCATCCAGTTCCACATGGGTGGGAAGCTTCGCCTTATTCATCCGGGAAGTAATCGCCGCACAGATCACCGTGGGGCTGTGTCGGTTACCGCAATCATTTTGTATGATCAGAACCGGTCTCACGCCACCCTGTTCTGATCCAACCACCGGACTCAAATCCGCATAAAAAATATCTCCACGCTTTACTACCATCTTTCATTCTCCACTTTTTTGATTATGCCTAAAGTATTTCCCTCCATCAACAGGCTATTCAAATCGTGAAGAAAATTCTGATGCAAGTATGAAATGCGAAGAAATCCGTAAACACCACAGGGTCAAAAGGTCGACCCGATCAACTCCCCGAAATCGGTGGCGATCATTGTCCGATCACCATAGCGATCCCTCGCCATATCGCCGTACAATCCATGAAGATACACGCCCAGGCAGGCGCTCTCAAAGGTATCCATCCCTTCTGCCCTCAGTGCTCCCAGCATACCTGCCAGCAGATCACCGGAACCACCAGTGGCCATTCCGCAATTCCCGCTGGTGTTGACATAGACCCGACCGTCCGGCGATGACACAATGGTTCTGGCATCCTTCATGACACAGACTGCTCCGGTCTGTTTACTGAAGGCTTTTGCTGTCCCGATCAGGTCGCCCCGGATCTGCGCTACCGTCTTCCCGGTCAACCGGGACATTTCCCCCAGATGAGGCGTCAGGATAACACCCTCTGTCAAATAATCCGCAAGTTCCTTATCACCCGCCAGTACATTGAGCCCGTCTGCATCAATGATCAGGGGAATATCCGACTCTTTCAACAGATAAGTCAATATTTGTTTGGTATTCTCCCCCGTCCCCATTCCGGGTCCTACCACAACAGCCTTTGCCCGCTTCACTGCATCGGGAAGCCAGCTTCCCGGCTCTTCTTCGGGAGAATAAATGGTCAACACACACTCAGGCAGCCTTTCCATGAGAAAGCTTCTATTCTCCGCCACCGTAGCGATCTCCACCAGCCCCGCGCCCATCCGATAGGCTGCCATCCCGGAAAACAGAGCCGCTCCACCCATGTTTTCACTGCCGGCGATCACCAACACCCGACCAAAGGTGCCTTTGTTGGAATAGGCCGGACGAGCAGGAAGTCTATGAACATCCTCTCTGTCGTAAGTGACCGCAGGTGCATCATCGGCATTTCCGTACAGAGCCGTCTTCCCGGAAAAATATGGTTCCTCCGCCAATCCGATATGGGCGACTACTCTCCGGCCACCGTATTCTGTGCCCGGGTACAGGATCATACCCAGTTTTTCATTGCCAAAGGTCACTGTCACCTCTGCCCTCACCGCACATCCCATGATTTTCCCGTCATCGGCAGATATACCGCTGGGAATATCCACTGCTACCACTCTGGCTCCGCTCTCATTGATCTGTCGGATCAGCAGGGCATAAACACCGGTTACCTCTCTGGTTAAACCCACGCCAAACATGGCATCCACAATGATACCGTAGGCTCCTTCTTTAATATATTCCTTCTCTTCGTCCGCCTTGCATATCCCGATTCCAAGGTTTCGGGCAATGGAAAGCTGGATCTTCATCTCCTCTGTGGCCTTTCGCTCGTCGCCAACCAGCAAAATTTCCGTCAAAAAACCTTTCAGGTGAAGGATCCGGGAGACTGCCACACCGTCCGCACCGTTATTGCCCATGGCACAAACACAGAGGATCCTCTTCCGCAAGTTATTTTCAGACGCTCTGCCACCGGCTTCGCCGATCAATTCCTCACATACTTCTGCCACTGCCAGGGATGCCCGTTCCATCAGCACCACCGAAGGCACTCCGATCTGCTCTATGGTATATTTGTCCAATGCCTTTGCCTCTGCGGCAGTCAACAATCTGCGCATAAGTCTCCTCCCGTAACAAAGAAGAAAGCCTGATTATCCCAGGCTTTCTCTATCTGCTCAATCGCTGTCATATCCATACTGATTCCAGGAATCATTTTTTCTCCTCTTTCGCAGCGATCCGATAGGACAACTGCATCAGGCTCTCAGACAAATGTACATTCTCCACAACCACGTCCCTCGGAACCTTCAGATCAAGATGGGCAAAATTCCAAATCGCCTTTACGCCACAAGCTACCAAACGGTCTGCCACGTCCTGTGCCGCCTGTTTGGGAATCGTCAACACAGCAATCTCCACCGGATTTTCTGCAAGCCAAGACTCCAATTCATCCATACTATGGGTCATGATACCACGAACCGTCTGACCGATCCGCTCCTCACTGACATCGAAAATCGCCTTGGTCACAAAGCCTCTCGTTTCAAAGTTTCCGTAATTGGCCAAGGTCTGTCCGAAATGGCCTCCTCCGATGATGATCATGGAGTTCTGACGGTCGATGCCCAGTATCTTGGCAATCTCACGGTACAGATACTCCACATTGTATCCGTAACCCTGCTGACCAAAACCGCCAAAGTTATTGAGATCCTGACGAATCTGAGATGCGGTCACATTCATCCGCTCACTCAGCTCGTTGGACGATATACGCTCAATTCCGTTTTCCAACAAATCTCCCAAATAGCGATGATAACGGGGCAATCTTTTAATCACTGCACTGGAAATTACTTTCTGATCCATAATATCCCACCTTTTTCAAGCTGTCGACTCAGCTTCAAAGCTTCTATTTGACACAATCCGCCCAAATCATATCATGTCTTTATATCATTATACATTTAGTACATCCGCTTGTCAAACCTTCTCTGTGAATTTCTTTTAGAACAATGTGAATTTTTTTTGAATTTTTGTTGATTTTTTCATTTTTTCCGCTCGAATTCGCAATTTTCACTGTCGATTCCCAAAATTTTTCGTTTGTATATTCTAAATCGTTCACCTAAATAAGATAAGATATTCACTCAACCTTCGGATTTGCATTTTGGATTTGACTTCATGACCGGTTTTGATTATACTATATCCATATTTAACCCATGCACGTTTACTTTATTTTTTATACATTATTCAAAGGAGATTTCATCATGATTCTTGCCTGCAACCATCTGAGCAAGGCATTTACTTTGCAAACGGTCATCAGTGACGCTACCTTTCATCTGGAGGATCGTGAAAAGGCCGCCATCGTGGGCATCAACGGTGCCGGTAAATCCACCCTGTTAAAGCTGATCGTAGGTGAACTGACCCCCGATTCCGGTGAGGTAGTTCTCTCCAAGGGAAAGACCTTGGGTTACCTGGCCCAGCATCAGGACGTTTCCTCTGAGATGTCTATTTATGATACCATGCTGGAGGTCAAAAAAGAGACCATCGCTCTGGAGGAGCGCATCCGCTCCATGGAGCGGGAAATGACCCACCTCTCCGGAGAGGCACTGGATACGCTGATGGAAACCTATGCACGATCCATGGAGCGCTTCGAGCAGATGGGGGGCTATGCATGGAAAAGTGAGATCATCGGCGTGCTGAAGGGCCTCGGTTTCTCCGAGGACGATTATTCACGACCGGTCTGTACTCTCTCCGGTGGACAGAAGACCCGCGTGTTCTTAGGTCGTCTGTTGCTCTCCCGTCCCGATGTGATCCTGCTGGATGAGCCTACCAACCATCTGGACATGCATTCCATCGCATGGCTGGAGACCTTCCTCATCAATTACCCCGGTGCTGTGCTGATCGTTGCCCACGACCGATATTTCCTTGATCGGGTTGTCACCAAGGTTTTCGAGATCGAACAGGGTTCCGTAATGACCTTCCGGGGCAATTACAGTGCCTACGCCGAGAAAAAGAGACAGTTATTTGACGCCAAGATGCGCCAGTATTTAAATCAGCAGGCGGAGATCAAACATCAGGAAGAGGTCATCGCCAAGTTAAAATCCTTCAACCGTGAAAAATCCATCAAGCGTGCCGAGAGCCGCGAGAAAATGCTCTCCAAGATCGAGGTATTGGAAAAACCTCAGGAGGTAGATGCCTCCATGCACATCACCCTGTCCCCCAACGTGGTCAGCGGAAATGATGTTCTGTCTGCGGAGGATCTGTCCATGTCCTTCCCCGGACTCCCCCTGTTTTCCGGTGTGTCTCTGGACATTAAGCGCGGTGAGCGGGTAGCCATCATCGGTGACAACGGCACCGGAAAGACCACCCTCCTAAAACTGATCACCAATCAGCTGCCTGCCGACAGCGGAAAGCTGACCTTGGGTGCGAAGGTTTTTGTGGGTTACTACGATCAGGAACATCAGGTCCTCCATATGGAGAAGACCTTGTTCGAGGAATTGTCCGACACCTACCCTGCCATGACCAACACAGAGATCCGCAATATACTGGCGGCATTCCTGTTCACCGGAGATGATGTGTTCAAGCGGATCGGCGATCTTAGCGGCGGTGAGCGGGGACGTGTTTCCTTGGCCAAGCTGATGCTCAGCGACTGTAATTTCCTGATCCTCGATGAGCCCACCAACCATTTGGATATCAATTCCCGTGAGATTCTGGAAAACGCCCTCTCCCACTACACCGGGACCGTGCTGTTCGTCTCCCATGACCGATATTTCATCAACCAGACAGCCACCCGCATTCTGGAGTTGACCAATCAGACCTTCGTGAATTATCTGGGTAACTA
>JAFOFP010000062.1 GCA_017387285.1 Lachnospiraceae bacterium | reverse complement strand
TTGAGCTCGATCAGTGAAGCGCGGCCCTCCCGGATCTCACAGTGGACAATGTAGTCCTGATTGGTGGAACGATAGTAGTCGGCCAGGGTGCTGACCTCGTCCCGCATCCGGACACGGTTTTCCTTTAGATACTCCTCCATGTCCTGAATGATCAGGTCGGAGATCTTTTTGCCGAAGAAACCGAGGGTGTCCTCGCCCTCTCGGGTCAGTTCATAGAGGGTGCTGTTCTGAGTGGTCTCCACCTGGATCAGATGGGCATCAGTCAGCTCGGCAAGCGCCTGCTGGAGAGTAAAGTAGGTGGTGTACTCCTTGGACAGAAAGAACTCCGAAATCTGGGAGTTGGTCAACGGGAATTTGACCCGCTTCAGCATGTAAAGGATCATTAATTTATAGAGAGTCAAGGGCTCTGACAGCATGGGGTACCTCTTTCATTGGGGACATTTACATCATATCAAAACACAGAATCTGATTGATATATATATCATATCAAGATTACCCTGTGAAATCAAGCGGAAGTGTAAAAAATACTTGCATTTTCAAAAAAGTCATGGTATAGTGGATTTTGTTCCGAGAGATCGGTGACATGGATGGGTTCCCGAGTGGCCAAAGGGGACAGACTGTAAATCTGCTGCAACTTGCTTCGGTGGTTCGAATCCACCCCCATCCACGCAGGAGTTCTTCTCCTGATGACGAGAGATAAGGGTCGCTGAGAGCGGCTTTTATTGTATCAGAGAGTAAATGCCCAGATAGCTCAGTTGGTAGAGCAACGGACTGAAAATCCGTGTGTCGCTGGTTCGATTCCGGCTCTGGGCACGAGAGACCGATAGATACTCCGCGTATTTATCGGTTTTTTTGTTCTCTTTTCGATTGAAGCGAAACAAGGCGAATCGGAAACAACAGTGGCAGGAAAGGCGGTTGCTTTCATGGGGAAATTAGATTTTCTTCTGGTAGGGATCAATGCAAAGTACATTCATCTGAATCCGGCGCTGTACAGTTTGAAGTACAGTGTTCCGGATAAATTGCGCGGGCATGTATCACTGGCCGAATACACCATCAATCATGTGTATGAGCACATTCTCATGGATATTGTGGAGCGGCAGCCTGACGTGATTGGCTTCTCCTGTTATATCTGGAACATTGAGACCGTAAAAATGCTTTGCCGTGATTTGACAAAGGTTTTGCCCCATGTATCGATTTGGCTGGGCGGGCCGGAGGCTGCGTGGTCAGATAACCGTCTGTTTGATGAACTGCCCATTACCGGGATCATGTACGGCGACGGAGAGGTAGTGTTTCCACAGCTGCTCAGTGCCTATGTGTCCGATATACAGTTAGGTGATGTGCGAGGGCTTCGCCTACGTGATGAAAGCGGCGAGATCATGGATACCGGCACACCGGACATAGCGGACATGGACCACATTCCGTTCTTTTATGATAAAGAGGATATTTCCAACCGCATCATTTACTATGAGGCCAGCAGAGGATGTCCCTTCGGCTGCAGCTATTGTCTGTCGGCGGCCGACAGGCGACTGCGCTATCGGAGTCTTTCGCTGGTATTGCCGGAGCTTAAGTGGTTTCTGGATCAAAAGGTTCCTCAGGTTAAGTTTTTGGATCGCACCTTCAACAGCGATCGACGCCGCACGGTGGCTGTCTGGCAGTATCTTCTTGAACACGATAACGGAGTAACCAATTTCCATTTTGAGATCACGGCTGATCTGATGGATCAGGAGGAGATCCGGTTGTTGAGCCGGATGCGCCCGGGACTTGTCCAGTTGGAGATCGGGGTCCAGTCCACTAATCCAAAGACGCTTCAGACCATCAACCGTCGGACAGATATTGGGAGACTTAGGGAGGTGGTGGAACAGATCCGGGAGGCCGGCAATGTTCACCAGCATCTGGATCTGATCGCCGGATTGCCGTGGGAGGATATCAGCAGTTTTGCCAATTCCTTCAATGAGGTGTACGGGATGAGACCCTCACAGCTGCAGCTGGGCTTTTTGAAGGTGCTCAAAGGTTCTCCCATGGCAGCACAGACGGAGGAATTTGGGAT
The DNA here is from genome assembly GCA_017387285.1 of Lachnospiraceae bacterium. Classification (GTDB taxonomy): domain Bacteria; phylum Bacillota; class Clostridia; order Lachnospirales; family Lachnospiraceae; genus RGIG423. The sequence continues at coordinate 1,720 of JAFOFP010000062.1, read as the reverse complement.
TGTCTTCCGGGATCATGCTCCATATGAGGTGCTGTCCACCAAGTGGATTTCCTACACCGATGTGATCCGCCTGAAAGGGGTGGAGGACATGGTGGAGACCTATTATAACAGCCATCAGTTTGAGCTTACCATAAGCGCTTTGGAGCGGGCGTTTGATTCTGCCTTTGCCCTGTACGATGCGCTGGCTTCCTTTGCCCGCCGGACGAATCCAGAGGGAAGAAGCCTTTCCAGAGCCGGACTTTATGAGCAGCTGCATGGATTTATTCATGAAAATTCTGTAAATTATACGGAATGCTTTGACACTTTGCTTACAATGGATTATTATTTGAGAGAGCACGCAAGAAAACGTCCATCCTTTGCCGGCGGAAGGGAGCTGCCCAGCCCGGGACATTCCAGAGATTGGCATCGGGAGCAGATTGCCTTTGATCTGGAAGCGTTTCTGACGAAAGGGGAGGTTCTTGCCGGTTCGGAAATATGGCAGTTTGATTATACTCAGCGAAGCCCCCTATCAAACAATGCTTTGCTGCGAAAGGAGATATACAGAGATGATGAATTTGAAGAATAAGAAGACAAAGCAGGTGATCGCGGCTGTGATCGCGTTTATTCTGATCCTTGCCATGATCGTCCCCACCATCGCGGCGGCCTTGATGTAAACATTACAAAAGTATTACGTTTGACGAGAAGTCTTGTCAAATCGGTGATCGGCTGTTATAATGTACGTTGGGTGACTGGCTAACGTCATCCTTGACGAGTTTGACCCGATCGATGGAGGAAGAGACACAAGATGATTAAGATGAAATACAGAGGATCCGTGGCAATCATGCTGGCGACGATGCTGGCACTTTTGGTGTGCTGTGGATTTTCAGCAATGAAAGCTTCTGCCACAGCACCGGTGTTCGGCGCAAGCGGGAGCGGAGAGACAGACAAAGGCGGAGTGACGGCTACCTATGATGTGGAGGTGACCGAGGATTCCCTGATCCCTCAGGGTGTGTTTATCAATGAGACACCGGTGGGCGGCATGACCATCCGGGAGGCCAGAGCGCAGCTAGAGACCCTTGAGGAGCAGATCCGTCAGTCTGCATTTACGATTACTCAGGGAGAAAATACACTGGTGATCCCCTTTGAGGAGGTTGGTCTGGTGTTTGAGGATACCACCCATATTCTGTTTGAGGCGGCAAAGATCGGTCAGAGCGGCACTCTTCTGGAGCGATACAAGGCGCTGAAGGATCTGCAGAATGACAAGATCGTCTGCACCTGGGGATATGATTTTTCTGTGGAGCAGCTGGAGGAAAAGGTAGCTGCGTTTGCAGATGTGGTTTATGTGGAGATGTTGGATGCCACCATCGCCAGAGTGGAAAATGAGTTTGTGATTACCGACGAGCAGACCGGTCTGGAGATGGATACCGAGGCTACCCTGAAGCTGGTTCGTGAGGCGGTAAAGGATTGGAGCGGAGAGTCCGCTTCGGTTGAGGCGGTTACCGTAGTTCTGGAGCCCGAGCGGACAGCAGCGGCATTGTCTACCATTACGGAGATCATGGCTGACTTCGTTACCCCCATGGGCGGCGATGTCGAGCAGGGACGTGGTTGGAATGTAGTTCTCGGTGCGGAGAAGATGAACGGAGTGGTTCTGATGCCCGGCGAGAGCTATTCTGCATGGGAGAGACTGCAGCCGTTTACCAAGGAAAATGGCTGGCAGTATGCCACCGCATTCAATCAGGGC
>JAFOFP010000061.1 GCA_017387285.1 Lachnospiraceae bacterium | reverse complement strand
GCGTGACCTTCCCTGTGTTGGGAACCAAGGCTAAGCAGGAGGACAAGCTGGCATTCGACCCCGATCGTAAGAAGAGACGTCTGATTTACGATGAGGTGAAGGCGATGTTCCCCGAGTACAATGTATTCGTAGGAGGATCTTCCTCTTTTGATATGGCACCTGTTCCCTTCAATAAGTATTATGCACTGGATCTGTTCTGCAAGGAATATGGATACAGCCACGATGAGGTAGTATTTGTGGGCGATGATTACGGCGTGGGCGGAAACGATGAGTCTGTTTACCTGTCCGATATCGCATTCATCTGCGTGGATGATTATGAGAAGTTCCCTGAGGCAGTGGCTTGTCTGCTGTAATGGGCAAGTAGAGATCCGATTAACGTACAGCCGTCCTTACCGGGCGGCTGTTTTTCTGTACTCAAAGTGCTGGTAATCCTTGGGAGAGTCCCAATCCCCACCCCAATCAAAGCCATTTGCCTTGAAGAGACGGACACAAAGATCGTCCTCGGTCATGAAGTAGGGGGAGAGGACAGTACCGGTCTCTTTATCGTAGGGAGAGGAGGACGGGGAAACGGTTTCCCGGCGGACATAAGGATTGTACAGAGGGTTGATGTCGATGGCCAGACCGTAGCTATGGATAGATAGAGTGTCCGTGCCGGCAATGGGACGAAAGCAGAAGGCGGAGCTGTTATTGGCCGCCATGGAGGCTTCGTCGTCTGCACCGTATTCATCGATGAGACGGATCTGTTCAATGGGATAGTTTGCCTCGTAAAGGAGGCAGAATATCCGGAGAACAACCTGAGCTATTTCCCGGTTGACGATCAGTTCACCGCAGTGGGTTTTTCCGTCAAAACCCACGTGAAGCACGGTGAGATAACGAAGCTCATCGAGAGGCACCGGGCAATCTTCGGGATAAGATCGTCCGCGGATCCTGCTTTCGATATCCGGTGTAATGGGAGAAAGGGAAAAACCGAGGGGAAATGCGTGGGTTGATGCAGAGATGAAAGGCTGTGGAAAGAACCGTTTCTGATCAACGCAGATTGCAGGAAGGGAAATTCCCAGAAAATGGATGAGACATAGGATATTTAGCAGCAGTTTAGTCTTTTTTTCGAAGTTGTTCACAGATTGCTCACTTCCTTTTACTATTCTTTTCCTAATTGAGATTGCATTTTTTCGCTATCTATGGTAAACTTATTCCAAATGGAACAAGAGGTATGCACAATGGATAAGAAAAAACGTGTATTGTTAAAGCTCAGCGGTGAGGCTCTTGCCGGCGAGAGAAAGACCGGCTTTGACGAGGAAACCGTCAGAGGGGTTGCCGAGCAGGTTAAACTTGCGGCAGCTGAGGATATTGAGATCGGTATTGTGATCGGCGGAGGAAACTTCTGGAGAGGCCGCACCAGCAAGGCTATTGATCGTCCAAAGGCAGATCAGATCGGCATGCTGGCTACCGTGATGAATTGTATTTATGTGTCTGAGATGTTCAGAAGTGTGGGCCTTAAGACCCGTATTTTTACTCCCTTTGCCTGTGGCACCATGACTGAGCTGTTCAGCAAGGACGCGGCAAACAAGGCTTTTGCTGAGGGTGAGATCGTATTCTTTGCAGGAGGTACCGGACATCCCTATTTCTCAACGGACACCGGTATCGTTCTGAGAGCTATCGAGATGGAGGCGGACATCATTCTGCTGGCCAAGGCTATCGACGGTGTCTACGACAGTGACCCTAAGACAAATCCCGATGCAAAGCGATATGATGTGGTGAGCATTCAGGAGGTTGTGGACAAGCGTCTGCAGGTGGTGGATCTGACTGCATCCATCATGTGCCTGGAAAATAAGATGCCTCTGGCAGTATTTGCTCTGGGCGAGGAAAACAGCATTACCAATGCGATGAATGGCAAGTCAATCGGCACCATGGTGACCGTAGAATAGGAGGAGAGAGTTATGGCAGATTTAAAGATTTATGAGGAAAAGATGGAAAAGACCGTGAGCGTACTGAAGGAGGAGTTCAATACGATTCGTGTTGGCCGTGCTAACCCTCACGTGCTGGACAAGATCCGTGTGGATTATTATGGTATGCCCAGCCCTATTCAGTCTGTTGCAAATATTTCCGTTCCCGAGGCACGCATGCTGCAGATCCAGCCCTGGGAAAAGAGCATGATCAAGGTGATCGAGAAGGCGATCCTTACTTCCGATCTGGGTATCAATCCCTCCAACGACGGTACGGTGATCCGCCTGGTATTCCCTGAGATGACCGAGGCTCGTCGTAAGGAGCTGTCCAAGGATGTTAAGAAAAAGGGTGACAATGCAAAGGTTGCAGTTCGCAATATCCGCCGCGACGCCATGGATGCGTTTAAGAAGCAGGAGAAGTCCGGTGAGTTGACTGAGGATGATCGCAAGCAGGCCGAGGATAAGATGCAGAAGATTACCGACAAGTTTGTAGAGAAGATCGACAAAGAGGTTGAGGCAAAGACTAAGGATATCCTGACTGTTTGATACGCTGCAAAATCAACAATATTTAATTTTGGGTGGGGGTGAAAATTACGTTCACCCCCGTTTTTTGGAGGTAGTGATGAACGATTTAGAGGGCTTGAAGATTCCGGCTCATGTGGCCATCATTCTGGATGGAAACGGTCGTTGGGCAAAGGCTCACGGGGTACCCAGAGCCATGGGTCATAAGGCAGGCTGTACCACACTGGAGGGGATTCTGGAGGATTCCGCCCGCATGGGAATCAAATATCTGACCGTATATGCATTTTCCACGGAAAACTGGAAACGTTCTGAGGAGGAAGTGGATGCGCTGATGCAGCTGTTCCGCTATTATGCAAAAAAAATCGTAAAAAAGGCATGTGATAATAACATTCGGATTAAAATGATAGGAGAGAGGAGCCGTTTTGATACGGATCTGATCGAATCGATCAATTATCTGGAGGACATTACCCAAGATAATACCGGTATGACCTTTGTCTTTGCGGTGAATTACGGCGGCAGAGATGAGATCGTTCGCGGAACGAAAAAACTTCTGGCCGATTTTAAGGCTGGAAAGTTTGAACTGGAGCAGTTGGATGAGCAGATGTTCAGCGATTATCTGGATACGGCACAGATGCCTGATCCGGACCTGCTGATCCGTCCCAGCGGTGAGTTGAGACTGTCCAATTTTTTGCTGTGGCAGAGCGCTTATACGGAGTTCTATTTTGCCGATGTGCTTTGGCCCGATTTTAACCGGTCGGAGCTGGTGAAGGCCATTGAGCATTACAATCGACGTGATCGGAGATTTGGAGGTCGTTAGTCGTTATGTGGAAAAGATTGTTGAGTGGTATTGTTCTGGTGACCTTGATGGTTGTGTTTATTGTCCCCGGCGGAAAGCTGTTGTGGATGGGTACGCTGATGTTGTCACTGATCGGTCTGTTTGAGCTGTATCGGGTAGAGAAGATCCAGAAAAAAATACTGGGTATCGTGGGATATGTGTGTACAGTGATTTACTATCTGATGCTGTTTTTGCATGGAGATACAGCCGGTTCTCATATCCATGTGATCCTGTTTGTGGGCATGCTGATCGCTATGATGAGTGTGTATGTTTTTACCTTTCCGAATTATCATACAGAACAGGTGATGACGGCATTTACCGGGCAGATCTATGTCAGTGTGATGCTGTCCTATATCTATATGACCCGTATTCAGACAGGCGGAGCATTTTTGGTGTGGCTGATTTTCCTGAGCTCATGGGGAGCAGACACCTGCGCATACTGTGTGGGGATGCTTTTTGGCAAGCACAAAATGTCCCCCAAGCTGAGTCCGAAAAAGTCGGTGGAAGGTGCTGTGGGCGGTGTGTTAGGCGCGGCGGCTCTGGGAGCGATTTACGGCAGTATTTTTGCAGGTCAGTTATCTGCAGGTCTTTCTAACCCTGCCCTTGACTGTGCGATCATCTGTTTTGTAGGTGCGTTTATTTCCATCGTGGGAGATCTGGCTGCCTCTGCCATCAAGCGTGACCACGATGTAAAGGATTACAGCAAGCTGATTCCCGGCCATGGCGGTGTTTTGGATCGGTATGACAGTGTGATTTTTGTGGCACCGGCCATTTACGCCACGATTTATGTGTTAAATAACGGCGTGCTGAATTTGCTTGGATAATCAAAAATCCGACATGTGGGTTTAAAGTGGAATATTAATCGACAGAATAGATTGAGACATAATTGGGAGAAGTGTGAATGAAGAAACTTGCAGTATTAGGGTCTACGGGATCCATCGGAACTCAGACCCTTGAAGTGGTGAGAAACAATGGAGATATTCAGGTCACTGCCCTTGCGGCGGGGACCAATGTGAATGTACTTGAGGCACAGATCCGTGAGTTCAAGCCTTCCATCGCAGTGATGTGGGAGGAGAAAAAGGCCATCGAATCGAGGACAGTAATTATAGCGACCAAGTAATAAACGAATGTAAAAGTGATGCAGAAAGTAAAGGTTATGATTTGAATGTAGAGGATGTAACTGTATATGAAGATCAGCCTAGCAAATACGTAACGCTTACTTATTATGTCAGCCTTCCAGTTTTTAGTTTATTTGGAACTGACTATTCAAAGCAAGCAGTTATAGAGGGGTACGCGAGATGAAAAAAATATTAATTATGTTTATGTTCACGCTATT
>JAFOFP010000060.1 GCA_017387285.1 Lachnospiraceae bacterium | reverse complement strand
TGGTTCAATATGCCTTTTCTTCGCAACACCATCAAAAAGGGGATGCGGATCATTCTCCGGGGAAAGGTCCAGTGCAATAAATACGAAATGTGCATGGAGCAGCCTACCATGTACACTCCGGCGGCCTACGATGAGATCGCCGGCAGTATGCAGCCCATATACGGATTGACTTCTGGGTTGACCAACCGGGTCATTTTGCAGGCGGTAAAGCAGGTTCTTGAGGAACAGACGGTAAAAAAAGACTGTCTGCCCGCAGCTGTACGCAAAAAATATGAACTGGCTGAGCAGAATTTTGCATTGAGAACGATACATTTTCCTTCATCAGAGGAGGACCTGTTATTTGCCCGAAAACGGCTGGTTTTTGAGGAGTTCTTCTATTTCATCACCGGCCTTCGCATGATGCGGGAGAGTCAGGAGATATTGCCCAATGCCTTTTTGGTGGAAAGTCACCGACGAGCCGATGAATTGATCAAAGGTCTGCCCTATGAGTTGACAGATGATCAGAAAAAGGTATGGGATGAAATGTTGGCGGATATGGAGGGCACCGGAGTGATGAACCGATTGGTTCAGGGGGATGTGGGCTCCGGAAAGACGGTGCTTGCTGTGCTTGCCATGGTGACCATGGCGGAGAATGGCTATCAGAGTGCGCTGATGGCACCCACGGAAGTATTGGCCAGACAACATTATCAGTCCTTGCTTCAGATGCTTACCCCCCTTGGACTGGCTGATCGGATCGTTTTGCTGACCGGTTCCATGACGGCAAAAGAAAAACGGGAAGCTTATGAGAGACTTAAGGAACATAAGGCCGATATGGCGGTGGGCACCCACGCATTGATTCAGGACAAGGTGGAGTTTGCCGGTCTTGGATTGGTCATTACAGACGAACAGCACCGTTTTGGGGTGAAGCAGAGAACTCAGCTGGCAGAGAAATCCCGGGAAAGGGACAGAAAATCAGCATTCAGTGCAGGGAAAGCAGCCGACGAACAGGCTGCGGCACCTCACGTTCTCGTCATGAGTGCCACTCCTATTCCCAGAACCATGGCGATCATTCTGTATGGGGATCTGGATATTTCGGTGATCCGTCAGATGCCAAAAAATCGACTGCCCATCAAAAACTGTGTGGTGGGTGAGAATTATCATCCAAAGGCATATCGATTTATCGAGAAAGAGATCCGCGCCGGCCATCAGGCCTACATTATCTGCCCTATGGTGGAGGAGAGCGAGATGGTGGATGCGGAGAATGTGACGGATTATACCGGAGAACTGCGGCGCGTATTTCCGGCGGACATTGTGATCGAGAGTCTTCACGGAAAAATGAAGCCGGATGAGAAAAATCGTATCATGGAGCGGTTTGCTGCCGGAGAGATTCAGATACTGGTGTCGACAACCGTGGTTGAGGTCGGTGTCAATGTGCCCAACGCCACTGTGATGATGGTGGAGAATGCGGAGCGGTTCGGTCTTGCCCAGCTTCATCAGCTGAGAGGGCGTGTTGGACGTGGTTATGCCCAGTCATACTGTATTTTTGTCAATGGCAATGAAGATGATCCTAAAAATAAACGGCTGGAGATCATGAATCAGTCCAACGATGGCTTTTTCATTGCGTCGGAGGATCTGAGACTGAGAGGACCGGGAGATCTGTTTGGACTGCGCCAAAGCGGGCTTTTGGAGTTTTCCATCGGAGATGTATTCAATGATGCGGACATTCTGAAATTGGCCGGGGATGCGGTCGGTGAGATATTGAGGCGTGATCCTATGCTGGAAAAAGAAGAATACCGTGAGTATCGAAAAAGGACGGATGAGCTGATGCGGCGAAGAATGGAGCGCCCGGCTCTGTGATACCAAATAGTTAAAAACAACAAGGAACAATCACAGAAAAATGAGGAGGGAGACTTGGATGAATACACCAATTCTGGAATGTCACAACCTGACCAAGTGCTATGATTATGCCGGAAAGATCGGATTAAAGCAGGTTGACCTTACCCTGGGGAGAGGGAAAATAATTGGACTTCTGGGCCCGAATGGGAGCGGCAAGACCACCTTGATCAAGCTGATCAACGGATTGCTGACACCCCAGAGCGGAGAGCTTTATGTGGCGGGATACCGGGTGGGCCCCTTATCCAAGGGGGTGGTGTCTTATCTGCCGGAGCTTACCTATCTGAATATGAATCAGAAGGTGAGGCATCTGTTTGATTATTTTGAAGATTTTTACAGAGATTTTGACCGGAAGCGGGCAGAGGATATGCTTGGCAAACTGGGGATTTCGACGGAAGAACGGCTGAAGACCATGAGCAAGGGAACCAAGGAGAAGGTACAGCTGATCCTGGTGATGAGTCGCGATGCGGAACTTTATGTGCTTGATGAGCCCATCGGAGGGGTAGATCCGGCGGCGAGAGATTACATCTTAGAGACGATCCTATCCAATCGGAATCCCAGGTCCAGTGTGATCCTTTCTACCCATCTGATCCACGATATTGAGTCTGTTTTGGATGAGGTGGTGATGATCAAAGATGGGCGGATACAGTTGGTTTCCTCAGTGGAGGAGATCAAGGCACGCCACGGATGCTCGGTGGATGAATTGTTCAGGGAGGTGTTCAGATGTTAGGAAAACTGCTCAAATATGATTTGAAAGCCAATCGGAATTTGTTTTTGCTGATGTATGGAGTGCTTCTCGCCATTGCTCTTGGCACTCGTATGGTGATAGGAAGTATAGTCAGGGATCTGGAGGGATATTCCGGTCTTGGTATTATGGCTGCCTTTTTGCTGATGAGTTTTTTCATGGCGGTTGTGGTCATCAGTGTCCTCGGGTACATCCTGGTGATCAGACGTTTTTATCAGCATCTGTTCAGTGGGGAAGGGTATCTGACCTTCACCTTACCGGTGACAGCTTCCCAGCATTTTGCGTCTAAAGTCATATCCGGAATGTTTTGGCTGTTTGCCAGCTTGCTGGTTCAGGCAGCAGGTCTGTTGATTTTGGCTGCGGGGGCGCTGAAGCATGAGATTGTAAAGGAAGTTTTGGGCGTGATGACGGAACTTTATGAACCGTTTTTTGGATCGGGTGATTTTGTCTGGCAGATTATTTTTGCTGTATTTAACTCGGTGATTTCGCTCATGATGATCTATTTCGCGGTTTGTCTCGGTCAGATGTCGCGGCGCCGCAGGGTATTGTCCTCTGTGGTGTGGTATTTTGGACTGTCCTTTCTGTTCAATATGATCGCCGGTGCAGCCACGGAAATGTTCATCAATGTGGACATTATGGGGGATGTTCTGGTGACCTACGAGATCGGCTATTATGTGATGAATACGGTGGTTATGCTGTTGAAAGCAATTGTATTTGCAGGCGGATCCATACTGATCATGCAGAAAAAACTGAATCTGGAATAATTGGGCATTGCAATTTTGCAAAAACATGATATAATTTGCCCGAAAGCGATGAACAATGCGGAATGTGAGATTTCGTGTTGTGAACGGATATAGAAAATGAGTAAAGGAAGAGTGGAAGATGAGTTTATTGGAGCAGTGGCGTGAATACGCTTACGAAAATCAGGAGAGCGAGCAGCAGGCACAGATGTTCTGGGCTAACTATTTCAATCAGGAGATGGAGATCTACAAGCAGATCCTTGCAGATTCTGAGACGGTAGTGACCGGAACCGTAAAGGAGCTGGCTGAGAAGTTTGATGTGGATCTGCAGATCATGGTTGGTTTCCTGGATGGCATCAATGACAGCCTTAAGGAGGCTAACCCCATTGAGACCATGGATGAGGAGACTGTGGTAAACTTAGGTTATGACAAGGAAAAGCTCTACTACAACATGGTAGGCGCAAAGGCTGAGTGGCTCTATGAGCTGCCTGAGTGGGAAGCCCTGCTTTCCGAGGAGAGACGTAAGGAACTTTACAAGGAGCAGAAGTCCTCTACCACGGTGGTTAAGCCGAAAAAGGTTGGCCGCAATGATCCCTGTCCCTGCGGCAGCGGAAAGAAGTATAAAAAGTGCTGCGGTAAGTGATCAGCATAAATACAGTGTTGAAATAAGTCCCTCTGCGATGGATTCGCAGGGGGATTTGTGTTTTAATATTTTGTTCAGCAAAAAATACAAGAAAATCCCCCTAAGGGGGTTCATTTGCCCTTGTCAAAAGAAAAACAATGTCGTATAATACAACAAGGTAGGTTTAAAATTACTCTAGGTGTGCTCTGCGCAAAATTCTATTTCTGCGATTTTGCACACAGAAATATGATGAAAGGAGAGGTTGCGATGCATATTATTCATGGAGAGCATGGTGATGTTGCACATTCCCATCATCATCATGAACACGAGCATGGAGAGCATTGCTGCTGCGGACACGATCACGATCATGACCACGGTCACTGCCATGAGCACGACCACAGTCACGAGGATGGATGCTGCTGCGGACATGACCATGAGCACCATCATGATCACGAGGACGGATGCTGCTGCGGACATGATCACGGTCATCATCATGATCATCACGGTCATGATCACGGCCACAGTCACAGCCATGAGGGCTGCTGCTGTCACAAGGAGCAGGACGAGACCGTTGCCCTGTTGACTTACATGCTTGATCACAATGTACACCACGCAGCTGAGCTTGAGTCTATGGCAGCAGAGCTTCGCGCGCAGGGCAAGAGTGCGGCGGCAGATATGATCGATAAGGGAGTCATTGATTTCCAGACAGCGAACATGCGCCTGAGAGTCGCATTGTCTATGCTCAGCGAGCAGGCATAAGGAGGTTTTATTATGTGCCTTGCATCAGTTTATGGTAAGCAAAATGATGTAGAAACACTGATCATGAAAAACGTCACAAAGATCCTCACCGAGGAGGGAAAGGTTTACCTTTACGATATCATCGGTAAGGAGACAGTGGTGGAGGGAGTTCTCTCCATGGCTGATCTGACCCGTGGCGTTGTTCACATCCAGTGTGCAGATTGACGGAGGGTTGATATGGCTTATACGATTGCCGTTGCCGGTAAAGGCGGTGTCGGAAAGACGACGTTGTGCGGACTTTTGATCCAGTATCTTTGCAGTCTGGATAAGGGACCCGTGCTGGCGGTGGATGCCGACGCGAATTCCAACCTGAACGAGGTATTGGGTGTTGAGGTCGAGGCTACCCTTGGTGATATCCGTGAGGAGATCGCCAGAGCCGAGATGATGAGACCCAGTCCGATCCCCGCAGGCGTTTCCAAGCAGGATTATGCCGAGTACAAGTTCAATTCCGCATTGATCGAGGAGGATGACTTCGACATGCTGGTCATGGGACGTACTCAGGGTTCCGGATGTTACTGTTACGTCAATGGACTTCTGACATCACAGCTGGCCAAAATTTCTAAGAATTATCAGTATATTGTTGTGGACAACGAAGCCGGTATGGAGCATATCAGCCGAGGCGTTCTGCCCAAGGTGGATATGATCATTCTGGTCAGCGATTGTTCCAGACGAGGAGTACAGGCGGTCGGCCGCATTGCGAAGCTGATCGAAGACTGTAACCTAAAGCCCTCCTTTGTGGGTCTGATCATCAATCGGGCACCCGGCGGAGTGGTAAGTGAGGGAACCATGGAGGAGGTAAAGCTTCAGGGCCTTAATCTCATCGGTGTTGTTCCTCAGGATGAACAGGTTTATCAGTTTGACTGTGACGGAAAGCCTACGGTGGAGCTTCCCGAAAGCTCTGCGGTAAAGCAGGCCATGAAGTCGATTCTGACCAAACTGAGATTTCAATAAGTAAGTATTATAAAAACCAAGGAGGCTTTTATGGGAGACTTTAAATTAACAACAGTTGAGGAATTTGAAGCCGCAACAGCCCGGTTGTTGGAGACCGGTGCAAAGGTTGGCGCTGATTCCTGGCAGTTGAGAGTGAAGAGACAGACACCTCACTGTAAGTTCGGTGAAGAGGGCACCTGCTGCCGTATCTGTACGATGGGACCTTGTCGTATTACCCCCAAGGCACCTCGCGGTATCTGTGGATGTGATGTTCACGGTATCGTAGGCAGAAACTACCTGAGATTCACCGCAGGCGGTGCTTCCGCTCACTCCGACCACGGTCGTGAGATCTGCCACACCTTGTACTGCACTTCTCCGGACGGAAACTACAAGGTAAAAGACCCCGAGAAACTGATTCGCATTGCGAAGGAGTGGGGCGTTGAAACTGAGGGTAAGGACATCTACGATCTGGCACATGAGATCGCTGAGATGGCTATGCTGGAGTATGGTAAGCCTTTTGGTCACCAGAGATTCACCAAGAGAGCTCCTCAGCATACTCAGGACATTTGGGCACGTGAGGGCATCCTTCCCCGTGCGATCGACCGCGAGGTTACCACTGCGATGCATATGACCCACATGGGTTGTTCCTCCGAGACCAACGCTCTGATCCGTCAGGCGCTGAGAACCGGTCTGGCAGATGGTTGGGGCGGTTCCATGGCTGGTACTGAGTTCTCTGACGTTATGTTCGGAACTCCCAAGCCCATCGAGACTGAGGCTAACCTGGGTGTAATGAACCCTGATAATGTAAATATCGTTGTACATGGTCATGATCCGTCTCTGTCCGAGATGATCTGTGAGTACGCAGACTCCAAGGAGATGATCGACTATGCTAAGAGTGTGGGCGCTAAGGGCATCACCATCTCCGGCGTTTGCTGTACCTCCAACGAAGTTACCATGCGTCACGGTATCCCCATGGCCGGTAACTATCTGAACCAGGAGAACGTTGTTCTGACCGGCGCTTGCGAAGCAATCGTCGTTGACGTGCAGTGTATCTTCCCCGCACTGG
>JAFOFP010000059.1 GCA_017387285.1 Lachnospiraceae bacterium | reverse complement strand
GCTTGCTGGAGGGCTTCTGCATCACGTCAAGCTGAGGTGCGGGAATGGACATACCACTGCCGCTGCCCTGACGATTTCCTCCTCTGTTCTGACCGTCACGGCTCTGACCATCGCGGTTAAAGGGTCTCTGACCATCGCGGGGCTGACCATCACGATTGAAGGGTCTCTGGCCATCACGGGGCTGACCATCACGATTGAAGGGTCTCTGACCATCGCGGGGCTGACCATCGCGGTTAAAGGGTCTCTGGCCGTCACGGGGCTGACCGTCGCGGTTAAAGGGTCTCTGGCCATCACGGGGCTGACCATCACGATTGAAAGGTCTCTGACCGTCACGGGGCTGACCATCACGGTTAAAGGGTCTCTGGCCGTCACGAGGCTGACCATCACGATTGAAAGGTCTCTGGCCATCACGGGGCTGACCATCACGGTTAAAGGGTCTCTGGCCGTCGCGTCCGCCCTGAGGACGAGGTCCGTGATTGTCAGACTGCAGGTTTTCCGTTCTGTTTACCGGTGCTTTTACCTCAGGTTTCTTCTCCGCTGCAGGTGCTGCAGGCTTTACCTCTGCGGCCTGAACCGGCGCCTTCACCTCAGGCTTTGCCTCCATAACAGGTGCCTTTACCTCAGGCTTTGCCTCTGCAACAGGTGCCTTTACCTCGGGCTTTGCCTCCATAACAGGGGCCTTTACCTCGGGCTTTGCCTCTGCAACAGGTGCCTTTACCTCGGGCTTTGCCTCCATAACAGGGGCCTTTACCTCAGGCTTCTTTTCAACAACAGGTGCTGCAGCAGGCTTTACCTCTGCATTCACTCTGGTCTCTGCCGGTTTTTCCACCGGCTTTCTGGTCTGAGGAACAGCTCCTGCCGGACGTCTCACGGCTCCTTCGGGAGCAGGGCGACGCTGTCCAGCCTGTGCCCCTGCGGGTGCTCCGGGACGACGCTGTCCGGTCTGCCCTCCTGCAGGTGCTCCGGGGCGGCGCTGTCCGTTTGCGGGGCGTCCCTGTGCACTGTTCTGGGGACGGAACACCGCACTCATTTTCTTTTTCTGGGGAGCAGTCTCCTGCTTCTCCTCTGCAGCCTTAGGCGCTGCATCTTTATTCATATTCTCATCAATCTGACTCACTACTTTACCTCCGTCTCATTCCCTGCCGCATCGATACGCTGCTTTAATGCGTTTGCAAACCCTTCATCACTCACCGCAGCCGAAGCGCGAAGCTCCTTGCCCAGTGCGGCCCCCAGTCCCGTCTTCGTACCGAAGAAGACAATGGGCACATGATAAAATGTACACATATCGCTAAACATCTTTTTCGTGTTTGCGGAAGCATCCTCTGCCACGATCACCAGATGAGCCATGGATGTCTTTACCGCTTTCTCTGTCATAAATTCGCCGCTGGCTACTTTACCTGCCTTCATGGCAAGCCCCAACAGGGAATATACTCGATTATTGATCAATGGCAGTCAGCTCCTCTCTCAGCCTGTCGTACACCTCTCTGGGAACCGCAGTCTTGAATGCGCGGTCCAGACCCTTGCTCTTGAAGGCTTTCTCCAGACACTGACTGTTGTGGCACAGATATGCGCCGCGCCCATTCTTTCTCCCGGTTGCATCCAGAACGATCTCATCCTCCGGGGTTTTGAGAATGCGGATCAGCTCACGCTTTTCCTTCTGCTCACCGCAACCGATGCACTGCCGTTTCGGCATACTCTTTTTCGTTGCCATATTTATGTCTCCGTCTTATTCTTCTACCTGCTCGTTCTCCTCGAAGTACTCCTCATCGAATTCCTCGTCATACTCATCATCGCCGTAGTAGTCTCCGAAATCGTCGTACTCACCGCTCATGCTTGCATCGTAGCCGATCTCCTCAAGCAGTCCGGACTCTCTTGCCTGAGTCTCACTCTTGATATCGATCTTATATCCGGTCAGACGTGCCGCCAGACGTGCATTCTGTCCTTCCTTACCGATGGCAAGGGACAACTGGTAGTCAGGTACAATAACCTGAGCCATCTTCTCATCGTCATCAGCGATTACACAAATTACCTTTGCAGGGCTCAGTGCATTCTCGATCAGCAGAGCGGAGTTGTCGCTCCAGTTGATGATATCGATCTTCTCTCCGCGAAGCTCATTAACGATGGCATTTACTCTTGCTCCGTTGATACCAACGCAAGCACCTACTGCATCTACATTGGGATCATTGGAATAAACACTCATCTTGGTACGGGAACCTGCCTCACGGGCAATTCCTCTGATCTCTACGGTACCGTCCTTCACCTCTGCTACCTCAGCCTCAAACAGGCGGGCAACCAACTCGGGATGAGTACGGGAAACCAGAATACGAGGTCCCTTGGGAGTGGACTTAACCTCCAGAATGTATACCTTGATACGCTCGGTAGGTCTGAAGGACTCGCCCTTTACCTGCTCATTTTCATTCAAGGTAGCATCAGCCTTACCCAGATTGATGCTGATATTTTTGCCCATATAACGCTGAACAATACCGGTAACCACTTCTTTCTCTCTGGTGGAGTACATCTCAAACAGTGAGCGGCGCTCCTCCTCGCGGATCTTCTGGGTGATAATGTCCTTTGCGTTCTTTGCCGCAATACGGGAGAACTCCTTGGACTTGATCGGGATCTGAACCACATCGCCCACAGAGAAATGTCCGTCGATCTTTCTCGCATCCTCCACAGAGATCTCAAGAACAGAGTCCTGAACCTCCTCAACTACAGTCTTCTCCGCGTAAACAGAGAAATCACAGGTCTCGCGGTTAACCTCTGCCTTAATATTATCTGATTTGCCGAAGTGAATCTTACATGCCTGGATCAGAGAACGCTCGATCGCCTCGATCAGTACCTCGCGGCTGATATTTTTCTCCTTCTCCAGAATAACTATCGCCTCGAACAGCTCCTTATTCATTTTCCTTTATCCTCCTATACTTAAAAATCCAATGCTAGTCTGATCAATGCCAGAGAAGTACGCTCAAATACTTTTTCTTCGCCTTCCTCTGTCTCAATGGTAACTGTATGGTCATCATATGCAGTCAGAATGCCTTCCCATTCTTTCCTGCGATCGACCGGTCTGAACAGACGGATCTCCACCTCATCACCCAGATGACGTTTAAAATCCTTATCCTTTTTCAGCGGTCTTCCCAATCCCGGTGAGCTGACCTCCAGAATGTAGCTCTCCTCGATATAGTCCTCCACATCCAGCAGATCACTGAAGGGTCTGCTGATGGCCTCACAGTCATTTACCGTGATACCGCCTTCCTTATCGATGTAAAGCCTTAAGTAACGGTTGCTGCCTTCCTTGACAAACTCCACGTCCACCAGCTCGAACTGATGCTTCGTGATCAGCGGCATGACCAATTCCTCGGTGCGTGCCTCAATTTCCTCACGTTTTACCACTCACTCATCTCCTTTTCGTGACTAAACATTGATCCAAATGGTCTGCATACAAAACGAAAAGTGGGCTTGCAAGCCCACTTCAGTAATCGTCAATATGCTGTTATGGATAATGTAGCACGTTTTGCAAGGAAAATCAAGGGGTTTTTGCAAAAATTCAAAAGAAAAATCCGAAGAACCCAAGTTCTTCGGATTTCATCTGGGGATGGAGGGACTCGAACCCTCACGAGGTCGCCCCCGGCAGATTTTGAGTCTGCTGCGTCTGCCATTCCGCCACATCCCCTCATGTTCTCTTGAACACTGTGTTATAATATCATTTCCTTTTAAATTTGTCAACTCCTTATTCTTCTTTTTTTGCTCTAAATTAGCGGCTTACTCTCTGCCTTGCTCAGCCATCCGGACAAATCAGATAGAATTCAGAAGGCATTTCTGGTCACCCTGATGGTTTCTCCTTTGATCCCCACCACATCAAAACGACACGGGGTATCTTCCGAAAAGCCGTGGCGCAGCAGATAAAACCGTGCTACCTTTCGGATCGTGTTCTGTTTATAGATGGTCACCGCCTCCTCCGGCTCACCGGTTCGGCCGTCTGCCCGGTATTTCACCTCCACAAACACCAAATATCGTCCGTCCCTCGCCACGATGTCGATCTCTCCGGATCTGCATTGAAAATTCATTTCCCGGATCAAATATCCCTGATCTTTGAGAAACTCGGCTGCCAGCTGTTCCTTGTGGCTTCCCACTGCACGTTTATTCACTATCATCCCCATTTTCACCTTATTCCCCTATACGTTGTCCTTCTGACACCAGCGACACCTCATCGATAAAAGAAAACAGCGCAGCCCATCCCGGTCACGCTGTTTTCTTTCGTAAAAATCAACTCTGTTTCATTGTCGGTGGCAGCATCACGCAGCTCAGAATACCTGCACACCACGCTTGATCACATGTACCAGATTGAGATCCTCATCCAAAAGGAGGACATTGGCATACTTACCCTCAGCAAGATCACCGTAATCCTGATCGATGCCGATGGCTCTCGCCGGATTGTGTGTAGCTGCCTTCACAGCAGACGCCAGAGGAATATCCATCTCCTTCACGGCATAGCGGACACAATTCATCAGATTGCTGGCACTGCCGGCAATGGTTCCCTCATGCTCAGTGAGTACCGCCGGGCGTCCCTTTACGGTAACGTCCTGTCCGCCCAGACTGTACTGTCCGTCAGGAAGACCACAGGCCATCATACTGTCGCTGACCAGGATCACATGATCATCCCCAAACAATTTAAAGGTAGCACGAACCACAGCAGGATGGATATGAACATTATCTGTGATCAACTCCGCATCTGCTCCGGCATCTACAGCAGCAATGATGGGACCGGGATTACGATGATTGATTCCGGGCATTGCATTATAGCAATGAGTAAGATGGTTTGCTCCGGCCTCAAAGGCAGCCATAGCCGCATCATAATCTGCTGTCGTATGAGCAAGTGAAATGGACGGCACTGTCTCACGGATCCCACGGATAAACTCCAATGCTCCCGGTTCTTCCGGTGCAATATCGCACTGTCTGAACAGACCGCCTGCCTTCTCCTGCAGTCTGGCAAACATCTCCATATCCGGTTTCTGCACATAGGCAGGATTCTGCGCGCCTACTTTATTGGGGCTGATATACGGTCCTTCCATATGAATGCCAACCAAATCAGCTCCTTTCCCATTGACATGGGCAGCGGCCGCCTCCGCAATAACGGCCAATTTGTCTTCTGGATAAGTCATCGTGGCAGGGCAGATCGCCAGAACGCCCACACTCTGTTGATAGTCTGCCATCGCCTGAATTGCTTCCTCTGTACCGTCACACATATCATATCCTACACAGCCATGGAAATGAATATCTACCAATCCGGGAATCGCCAGCAAACCATGAGCATCTATTTCCTCATGGTCATCCAACTCCGGCAACTCGCTTTTCCCATTTTCATCCGTCTCCCGGATTGCCAAAAATCGCTCGCCCCTGATGATCATATCACCTGTGCGAAAACTCCCGTTGTAATACATCTTCGCATTAATAATCTTCATAACAGCACCTCCTCGCTCATATTTTTCTATCATTTATCAAAGAAAATTGCCGATAAATGTTCTCCTGTGAATTGGACAGGGGCCATATTTTCGAATCGCCTCAATGTGAGCTGCCGATCCGTACCCCTTGTTGGATGCAAACCCATATTCCGGGTACATCTCATCATACTGCTGCATCAGCCGATCTCTGGTCACCTTAGCCAGGACACTGGCTGCAGCGATGGAAACACTCTTTGCATCACCTTTTATGATTGAAATCTGAGGCATAGCCAATCCGGGAATGGTCACCGCATCATTGAGTAAAATATCCGGAGCCACTTTAAGCCCGCCAACAGCAATCCGCATTGCCTCATAGTCCGCCTGAAGAATATTGATCTCATCGATCCTGCCCGGTCCTACCACACCTACATTGGCAGCGATGGCCTTCTCCATGATCTCATCATAGAGCTCCTCCCGGCGTTTTTCCGATAATTGCTTGGAATCATTCAAATACAAAATATCACAGTCCGGAGGAAGGATCACTGCACCGGCAACCACAGGACCGGCCAACGGCCCGCGTCCGGCCTCATCCACACCGCAAATAGCCTGATAGGAAGCGTAGGTCCGCTCATAATGGCGCATCTGATACAAACGCTCCAACTCCTGCCGGTGGCGAAGCAGTTTTTTCTCCCCCGCCTCCAGAAGCTTTACCACGCCGGATCTCTCGTCATTGTAAAACGGCTCCATCGCTGCAGCCAATTCTCCTATCTCTGCCCGATCAAGAATCTCCCGTATTTCCTTGATGCTCATCGGTTTTATCTTCTGTTCCATGTCTCCTCCGTCATTGACTACCATTCAAGTAAAACGCAAATCCGCAATCCATATTCATCTCATCGATGCTTAAGAAATCCGATTTCAGTCAGTGGCCAGATGCGTACAAAAGCCTTTCCCACGATCTGGCTTTTTGTCACATTCCCCACCGAATCCGCCCGGCTGTCAGAGCTTCCGTTTCGGTTGTCACCCAAAACAAAGTACTCGTACTGTCCCAGAACAATCGGTTCCGCAGCCCTTCCTGCACTGATCATCACATCATTGCCATAGACCTCGTCTTTCAGGCGCTCTCCATTGATATACACATATCCGTCAATGATCTGCACCGTCTCTCCCGGCAATCCGATAATTCGCTTTATGTAATAGGTATTGTCCTGGTGAAGATATCGAAACACCACAATATCATATCGTTTCGGCTCACCAAAGCGATAACTCAGTTTCTCTACCAGAACACTGTCTTTATGTTGCAGTGTAGGATTCATGGAAGTCCCATCCACCAGCGTCCGCTGTGCCACATAGCCCAACAGCAGGAACGCCAACACACCAACGATCAGAATGTACACACCCCAGTCCAGAAGATTGTACAGCCAACGTCTCCTCAGATCATCTGTATCCTTGTCCTTTTCTGTTCTCAACGCCCTCATTGGTCGCCTCCCATCACAGGTCTTTCCACGCTGATTTTACCCAATCGGCCTCCGCGAAAATCATCCACCACCATCATGGCCATACGGTCCAGATCCAGCTCATTTCCCTGTTTACGACAGTTTTTCTTCTCGGCGATCCCAGTCAACAAATCAACCGCAGACTTAACGCCCTCACCATCTTCCGGGAACCCTTCGATGCCATAACGCTTCGGAAGAGCCTCAGGATACTCTTTGGCCAGAAAACGGATAACCTCCACGCCCAGTTCGGTGGTGTTGATAATATCGTCCTTGATGGAACCGATCATCGCCAGCTTAAGACCCACTGTCTGATCCTCAAATTTTGGCCACAGGATACCGGGGGTATCCAACAGCTCAACCTGTTTATTCAGGCGGATCCACTGATTTCCTCTGGTGACACCGGGCTTGTTTCCGGTCTTTGCACAAGCCTTTCCGGCGATGGAGTTAATAAACGTGGACTTACCCACATTGGGAATACCCACGACCATGGCTCTCACCGGACGGTTGAGAATTCCGCGTTTGCGGTCTCTCTCAATTTTGGCTTTGCAGGCCTCAGCGATCACCCGCTGCACCGCACCCTTTCCGGCACTGGAGCGGGAATCCATCATCACCACATAATATCCCTTTTCCTTAAAAAAAGTCTCCCACTGCTTGTTGATCTTATCGTCAGCCAGATCGGATTTATTCATGATCACCAGTCGGGCTTTATTTTTTCCCAACTCGTCAATATCCGGGTTACGGCTTGCCAGAGGAACTCTGGAATCCACCAACTCAATCACCAGATCTACTAATTTTATATCTTCCTGCATGGCCCGCTTGGCCTTGGTCATATGACCTGGATACCACTGAAACTGCATGAAATACCTCACTATTTCTTTTTAGATTATCATGTAAAACTATGGTCAATGATCCTCACCGAACCAATCCCATCCGTACAAAGGGATTGATCAACAGCCACAGTCTTCCCTCTATCTGTTCGAAAGACACTTTCCCCACATTAGGGAAACGGCTGTCCTCGCTGCTGGTCCGATTATCTCCCAGAACAAAATATTCATTTTCACCTAATTTGATAGGCTCTGACGCATCACCGGGGATAGAAGCCTGATACAACGGATCCTTTGCATCCGGACACGTCCCATTGATCATGACAAGCCCCTCCACGATCTGCACCGTCTCCCCCGGGAGACCGATAATTCGCTTGATATAATGTGTCTCTCTGTTTTTTGACTCCACCACAAAACTCACCACATCGCAGCGTTTAGGCTTATAAAAAGTATAGCACAACTCATCCAAAAGCACAACGTCATTTGATTCCAATACGGGCTTCATTGAGCTGCCCACCATGGTCACTTTATCTCCATAAAATTGAAAAGCCAACACCGCCAGAATCAAAACCATCAGAATGTCCACGATCCAATTGATCCCGCTGCGAAGCCCCCTCTGTACACCGGATAATTCTTCCCTTTGATACCCTCTCATTTCACATCTCCCCAAACACAATTTTCAGTCAACAATTCAAATCAACAACGTCTCAACCAACCATTCCCCAAAATCGAAAAAACGCGGGCACCGTATCCACAGCACCCGCACCTTCTCTCGCAATTCATTACCGAACCAGCTCTTTAACCTTAGCCTTCTTACCAACACGGTCTCTCAGGTAGTTGAGCTTAGCTCTTCTAACCTTACCAAATCTGATAACCTCAACCTTCTCAACAAAGGGAGAATGTACGGGCCAGGTCTTCTCAACGCCTACGCCGTTGGAGCTCTTTCTTACGGTAAAGGTCTCTCTAGCGCCGGTACCCTGTCTCTTCAGAACGGTACCCTCGAAAATCTGGATACGCTCACGGTTACCCTCTTTGATCTTGTTGTGTACTCTTACGGTATCACCAACGTTAAATACTGCTACGTTCTCTTTCAGCTGAGCATCCTCAATCTGCTTGATAATGTTGTTCATGTCTGTGACCTCCTTAGATAATATTTTGATGTTCTTAATACCTATCGTAACAGAGGACCATCTTTTCTTCACAGCCTTTTAACTATATCACCGTTCGCACTGCTTGTCAACTATTTTTTCGAAGAGATTACAAGTTCCACAGGTATCCTCGAAAACACGCTCCCGCTCCGCTCATCCTCGCCGCGGATACTACTTATAGATCAGCTCCTGCAATTTTCTCGCGATGGACGCGGTAAATCTTACTGCCTCATCCTTCAGATCGTCCGGCAATCCTCCGGTGATGGACAATTCCAGATCGATCACTCCGGGGAAGTTGATTTCCTTCAGCATAGGCATGATTTCCTCCCAGCGGATGTTTCCACGGAAGGGAATGAAATGATCATCGATGACGCCCAGATTGTCGTCCACGTGGACACATTTCAGCCTGCTGCCCATCATGCGGATACCCTCAGGATGACGATCCGGAATCGCTGTGTTTCCGTGTCCGAAGTCCCAACAAATACCCACGTTGTCGCAGCCGAAGCTGTCCACCAGCGCGTTCATCTCCTCGGGAAGAGAGCCAAAACGATGGACTGCCGTTTTCGCCTGTACCATATTCTCAAAAGCAATTCCGATCCCCAGCTTGGACGCATATTCTACCACAGGGTCAAAGTGACGATGGTTTTTCTCCAGCTGTACCTTGTAATTCTCCGGATCATCGGCATCATTGATCGCATGCATGATGGCCCATTTTGCCCCGATCCGTGCGGTAACATCCAAAGAACGATAGATCATGTCCCAGTAATATTTCTCCCGTTCCGGATCAGGGAATGTCTCGATACTTCCCTTTCTGTAAGGGGGATGAGTCTGATAAAAAGTAACGCCCTGACGGTCTCTCTCCTCGATTATCCTTTCCACACGTGCTTCCCAGTCGTCTCCCGCCAACTCATTTCCCTCATTGCGATCGAGGGAACACATATTCAAGTCCAGCACGTCAAAACCGGCTGCCTTACAGCGGCGAATGGACTCGGGGTAGGAAATCTGAGATCCGTCCCGACGGTGATTAAAGGCTGTCGTCATTGTACAAATTTCAATCATATCAATTCCTCTCTTTCCTGC
>JAFOFP010000058.1 GCA_017387285.1 Lachnospiraceae bacterium | reverse complement strand
CCGGTACAGATGGTGGCCGCAACAGCCGCCGACATGACGATCCGGTGATCGGTGAAGCTGTCCACCTCGCCGCCTGTAAGATATCCACAGCCCTCCACGATCAGATCATCATTTTCCACAACTGCCTGCCCGCCCAGTGTGCATATAATGGATGCAACTGACATCAGTCGGTCGCTCTCTTTCAGACGGAGCCTCCGGCAGTTGATAAACCGAGTCCGCCCCATCCTTCCACAGGCCATGATCGCTGAGACAGGGATAATATCCGGGATATCCGCACCGTCGATGACGACTTCTTCTCCTCTGTCACCGTCCGCCTGCACAGCAAAATTTCCACCATCCCAACAGACTTGTCTCTTCTCCTGTCCATTGAACAGCTGCCTTGCCACTTCCACGATCCTGCAATCCCGCTGCAAACTATTTTCCTTCAGATTTCCGATCTCCAGTCTGCTGCCCAGTTCATTGGCCGCCACCCAAAAAGCTCCGTTGGACCAATCGCCCTCGGCCGTGATCTCACCCGGGGAGACGTATCTTCGATTTCCTTTAATTTTATACCCGTTCCCTGTCTTTTCCAGTGGCATGCCGAAATCACGCATCACCGACTCAGTGATATCCAGATAGCCTTCAGACTCCACCTCTGTGGTAAACACGATCTCGCTGTCTCCCTCCACCAGCGGCAGACTCATCATCAGTGCCGAGATATACTGGGAGCTGATATTGGCGGGAATGCGGTAAACACCGGCTTTCAACGATCCTGTCACCGTCATCGGCAGAGAATAGGAAGAAAAGCTGCAGCCATTCTCCTCCATTACCGTACAGATCGCTCCAAAAGGTCTCTCCGGCAACCGTCCCTCTCCGATCAGCCTGCCGCCTCCGCAGACAACCGCTGTCAACGGGAGAACAAATCGCGCCGTAGAGCCGCTCTCCCCACAATCGAGAATCGGCAGCCATTCGGCCATTCCATCCCGGCCAATATCAAAGCTCTCTCTCTTTTCCTGCAGCAAAAAATCATTCACACAGGAATGCCGGATATGCCGCACCGGATGCACGACCACACAGTCTTCCCCAACCTCTGCCTCCGCACCCATCGCCCGGGCGCAGCGGATGGTGGCGTCCACGTCTCTGGAACGACAGTTCAAATAGATCACCGTTTTCTTATCGCTCAAAGCTGCACAGAGAATCATCCGGTGAAGATATGACTTGGAACTCACCGCATTGATTTTTCCATTCAGTTTTCCGGGGGTTATTCTGACCTGCATGTTATTTCCTGTCTTTCTGCTCTCGATTTCTATAAATGGTTTATCCGATAACGCCAAATCCCACAGCCTATGGCTTACCGAGCTCACACGATCCGTTTGGCAGCTCTGATCATCTCGTCCGATTTTACTTTCATTTCCTTTCCGGTGTGAAGCAGATGATACAACCTGCCCTCGTCCCGGTTTTTCAGCGCATCCTTATAGGCCTGCAAATTCTCGATCAAACGATCCAGCTCACTTTCCAGATAAGGCTCATTTTCCAGGAAAAGTTCACTCCACATATCCTCATTAAGATAGGCCACACGGGTCATATCGCGAAAACTTCCCGCAGAAAATCCCACATAACGAAGGGCGGTGGGACTCTGGATATACGCGCTGGACACCACATGGGCCAGCTGTGATGTGTATGCAATGACCCGGTCATGCTCCTCATAGGTGGTCAGCTTTACCATGCCAAACCCCAGAGAATAAACAAAGTTGGATGCAGCCTCCACGATATCCGGGTTTTCATTTTCCTTCGGCACGAAGATCATGGATGCTCCGCGGAACATCTCCCCCGTGGAAAAATCATAGCCCGACTTTTCAATTCCCGCCATGGGGTGACCGCCAATAAAGGTATATCCATAGGTTTCCGCCAGGGCAAATCCGGCTTTGCAGACCTTCTCCTTGGTTCCCCCACAGTCAAACACAATGGTGGTGCGGGAGATCAACGGTGACTTCTCCTCCAGAAACTGTACGATCTGGTCCGGATACAATGCAATGATCAGGTAGGAACACTGACCGATATTCGTGTCGTCTAGGATCCCGTCTATGGTTCCATCCTCCAGTGCAGCATACAAAACCTGTTTAGTTCGATTATAGCCGAGGACGGTATGCTCCGTATGAGATTTGATGGCCTTTGCCATGGAGCCTCCGATGAGGCCGAGACCTACTACACCTACCTTCATTTAACTATCCCCCGTTTATTTTCTCTATTATATCACAGATACTGCAGGCTATCAATCTCTGCATGCATAGGGCAATACCTGTCTTACGCACTTGGCCACATCATCAAAGGCCTCCGGAGTCAGGGACTGCGGTCCATCACACAGCGCCCGGGCAGGGTTGTTGTGTACCTCGATGATCAATCCATCTGCACCGGCAACCGTCGCCGCCATCGCCAAGGGTTTCACCATGGATGCAATTCCGGTGGCATGGCTGGGGTCAATAATAATGGGCAGGTGGGTCATCTTTCTCAGCGCGGGGATACAGGACAGATCAAGGGTATTTCTGGTGGCGGTCTCAAAGGTACGGATACCGCGCTCGCAGAGAATAACCTGTTCGTTTCCGCCGGCCATAATATATTCTGCACTCATCAACAGTTCCTGCAGCGTATTCGCCAGTCCGCGTTTCAGCAAAATCGGTTTGTTCTGACGGCCAAGGCCCTTCAGCAATTCAAAATTCTGCATATTTCTTGCTCCGACCTGGATCACATCCACATTTTCGAACAGGGGAAGCTGGGAGAGATCCATGATCTCCGTCACAATGGGTAAGCCGGTCCTTTCCTTTGCTTCCTCCAACAGCTTGATCCCATCGGCCCGCATTCCCTGAAATGCATAGGGAGATGTTCTGGGCTTGAAGGCACCGCCCCGCATCAAATTCGCACCGGACGCCTTTACTGCAGCTGCGACCTCGCAGATCTGCTCCTCGCTCTCCACCGAACAAGGCCCTGCAATAATGGCAAAGTGACCCCCACCGATCTTTACATCACCCACGGAAACCACCGTATCCTCCGGGTGCATCTTTCGGTTCGCAGCCTTATAAGGCTCCTGAATCCGGCGCACATCCTCCACGATCTCCAAAGCCTGAAGCATCTGAATATCCACCACGGTGGTATCTCCCACCAGGCCGAGAATCGTGTGATCCTTACCGATCGACTCATGGATCTCAATGTGAAGATCCTTCATCCAGGATTTTAAATGATGAAGCTGTTTTTCGTCTGCACTGTTTTTTAAGATAATTACCATAATGTTCGCCCTTTCTTTTTCAACCGTGTAAACACGACCTGATCTGCATACCGCCTACGGAGAATATAAAACAAAACGCTGCAGCGGTTGCCCCACTGCAGCGAATAAGCTCCGTCAAGGATAGGATAGCAAAACCATCGCCTCATGCAGTGCAACCAAACTTAACCTTACCGTATACATAACCGATAAAGTAAAGATAAGCATATGCAACTGCAAAAAAGCGTGTACGCATATCGTTTCTCCTCAAAACTTTAATGTAAACCTGTTATTTCCACTAATATTACTCCCCATCGTGGAAATTGTCAACCATTTTTTCATGAATCCTGATCGTATACCCTCATCCAATCCAGAATTTCATCCAAAGAGCTGAATCGCTCATCGATTTTTCTTCCGCTCATCTTGAAGCGCTGAGGCCTGTCCATGACAAGTCCGTTAAAGAAATCCAGCTGTCTGGGCTCGTATTCCTCGTTCTCGCGCTGTCTGGTGTAACCTCTGTATCTCCAATTGGCCGGCTTGGCATCCGTTCTCCAGGGGCGATTATCCCAGTAATATCCCCGGAAGGGATCACGGTCCCGGCACATTCTGTCCAAAAGAGCATCATGGAGACGATTTCTCTCTGCCTCATAGCCCTCATCGTTGATCAGATTGTGAAGCTCATAAGGGTCCTCCTGCAGATCATAGAACTCGTCCTCGCTCATCAGATTGATGGATAGCTTGTAGCGCTCATCGGTGATGGCTCTCATCAACTGGAAGCCGCCGTAGTGGTCGTGATCCTGTTCGAAACGACCAAACTCCATGAATACATATGGATCAACCGGTGCATCCAGATCCTTGCTGGTAGCCAAAATACTGCTGCCCTGCATCAGCTTGGGGATCGGCAGTTCAAAATATTCCAGAATGGTCGGGCAGACACTCACATGGGAGATCGGCTGACGATGATAAACTCCCCCGTGGATCCCATCAGGATGACGGATAATGAACGGTATACGGGTCACATCCTCATATGCGGCGGGACCCTTGGCAAACAGGCAATGGCTGTCCAACAGATCACCGTGGTCAGAGGTGTACATGATCATGGCGCTATCCGGCACCTTGTCCACCACGCGGCCGATCAGTTCGTCCACATAGGAGTTGCATCCGAAGAAATAAGGACTCTTGATCTTCAGATTTTCACGGTCCGGCTTGGGCTGCTCTGCCGCCCACACCTTCTGATAGCCGGGTTTTCCCTCAAGGGTGTCATAAACCGCAGGATTCTTCGGGAACTCATAGGCCTGATACATGTGATCATAGGGCGGAGGACAGAGGAAGGGGAAGTGAGGTTCATCGAAGGAAACCACCAGCAGATAATCCTCGTCCTTATGCTTCTCCATGAAATCCAGTGCTTTTGCCGCCACTTTACTACCGTAGGTAAAGCTGTCGGGCAGCTCCTCATACTCCATGGTCTGGAAAATACGGGATTTCATACGGTCTCTCTCGCTCATCTCCTCCAGATACCGTCTCATATCATACCAGTATTCATCCTCCCAACCGTCGGGGCAGAATCCATTTCCAAAATAGTCGGTACCGTCCAAATGCCACTTTCCGATGTATGCACAGGTCACGCCCTGATCATGGAGTCTCTGTCCGATGGTCTTTACATTGTCACCCAATGCCATACCATTGCCCCATGATCCGTTACATGCCGGGAACATACCGGTGAACAGACATGAACGGGCAGGTCCGCAGACAGGCTGTGCGGTGTAAGCTCGCTCATAACGCACGCCGGATGCTGCCAGCCGGTCAATGCAGGGAGTAGACAGACCAGTCTCTTTATAACAGTTTACCATGTCATAACGCTGGGTATCCGTCATGATAAATACCAATTGCTTTTTCATGCTGATTTCTCCTTTCATACCGTTCAAAACAGATATATTTTCGCCTATATGACAGTAGTAACATGTTTTTTTCCTCTTGTCAATAGTCCCATTTTTCCTTATTTTTCAACGTTTTTGGCAATTTTATTGAATTTTCAATAATCTATCCCCGATCCCGCCAAAACAACGAGACCGGTGTTGAGCCACCGGCCTCTCATTCATTGAATTTTCAACAAACACCTCTGAAATTTTCTGAAATTATTTTTCCGACGTTCCTTTTATTTTTCCGCTGGTCCTGCGGACGATCAGTCTGGGTTCATATTCCACCCGGGTGACATTGATGGGTTTGTTTTCATCCTCCCTGCCGGCCCGATCTTCAATGGCACGCACTAGCACATCAATGGCATTACAAGCCTTCTCCGGCGCATAATGGTCAACCGTTGTCAAAGAAATCCCTTCATACGCGGACGCAGGAAGATTATCGCAGCCACAGACGGAATAATCTCTCGGTATCCGCTTGTTTGCCGCCAGTAGCGCATCCATAATCCCGTAAGCAACGGCATCACTGCCGCCCACCAACGCGGTCACATCCTCCCGCCGTCGAAGCAGAGTTTCGGTCATTCTCCGACCAATCTCATAATTCCCCTGCATTCCCTTGTCTGTCAGATGGCCGGCTTCCTTGTCGTAGCTTTTTACACAAGCCTCTCCGTCTAATCCCTGTTTCCGGAAATAGTCCCGCATGCCCTCCAACCGACGGTACTGACCTGACTGTCTCTCAGACATGGGTCGCCCGATATATGCGATCTTGCGATGATTCAGTTGATAAAGATGTTCTGCGATCAGCCATCCCACCTTGTATCCGTCCATACTGATCACATTCAACTCAGAATCTGCGGTGGCATCGTACAGCTGAACCAAAGGAAGCTCCCGGTGTATGCCCCGAAGAACCGAAACATACTCCGGCTGATAAAGGCACAGAACACCACTGGCATTGACATCCCGACACAGAGACAATATATGATTTTCCTCTCCGGGATCCCGCTCTGTGCACACGGTCATCACACTGTAACCATGCTTTTTTGCCCGCTCCGTGGCCGCCTCAATAATATTCGTGTAGAAGGGATTTCGATAAGAGGGGATCATGATCACGATCAATCGGGACGATCCCTCTGCTCTGACGCGAATAGGTTTTACTTCGTAACCCAGTTCCTCACAGGCATCCAACACCCGCCTCTTTGTTTTTTCGGGAAAGCTGGCATTTTTGTAATGACTGAGAATCATGGACACCGCAGAGACAGATACCCCGGCTCTCTCCGCCACCATCTTTAATGTAACCTTTTCCCCTGCCTTTATCTTCATCTATACACTCCAATCTGATCGGTACTCATCTATAGTTTACTCGGTTGGCATGGATTTTTCAAGTAAACTTGTTTTTCTCTGGAAAAATATGTGTTTTTATGATAACATAGACTATATCTTCTCTTTGAAAGGATCGAATCGCCCTATGGACAAGCAAACCTTCCTGGAAAAGCTCAAGTTCTCTAAGGTGCTGCGCATCGCCATCGGCAGCAGCATCGCCATCTTTCTTGCCGAGACCATCGGCCTGCGCTACAGCACTTCTGCCGGCATCATCACTTTCCTGACCGTACAGGACACCAAACGAGAAACCCTCAAGCTGGCAACCAAACGTCTGCTTTCCTATTTTGTCACCATCATTCTGGCGATGATCTTCCTCCACGGCTCCTACGACTACCTGAAATTCGGCTTGTTCATGCTCTGTCTGGTAGGCATCAGTTATCTGGCCGGCTGGGAAGGCGCCATCTCCGTCAACGCAGTAATCGGAACTCACTTTCTGATGGAAATGTCCTTCGACCCTATGTTTGCGTTGAATGAGCTGATCCTGGTGCTGATCGGCTCCGCCATGGGTGTCATCGTCAATCTGTACATGCCCAAAAAAGACAAACGTATCCTCCGTGACATCGAACGTCTGGAAGCACAAATGAGCAAGATCCTTGCCCAGCTGTCCATCGATATTGAGACCATGGATTCCCGAGACAAGGGTGATCGTCAATTG
>JAFOFP010000057.1 GCA_017387285.1 Lachnospiraceae bacterium | reverse complement strand
CTGCGGGCAGAAAACTGTGTGAAGGCCACTTATTCGGTGGACGGAACCCCCGCGGTGGAATATACGGATAATACTGCCTTGATTCTGGAAAATATTCTGGAGGACGAGGTGGAGATCACCATCACCCTGCACGGAGAGAATGCAGCCGGAAATATGACCAATGTAACCTATGTGTTCAAAAAGCAGCAGCCCATCGCGGCGGGCACGAAGATCTACTTCGAGAAGCCGGAGGGCTGGGATGATATGCTGTACGCTTATGTGTACGATGAGTCCACCTACAGTACCGTGAAGTCAAATAAGTCATGGCCCGGAGTGGAGATGGTGAAGGAGGAAGAAGGTCTCTACAGCTATACCTTCGAGGAGGAGTGGATTGCTCCGCTGGTGATTTTCAATGACAAAACCAGACAGTCCAACGGTGCAATGGAGCCGGGAGCGATGGTAGTGCCGGATAAGGTATATACCTTGGATGATTTTTAAATAGATCGGATGGAGTTTGTGTCTATCGGAGGGCTTTTGCCGGGGATACAGCTGGAGGATGTGATGATCGGCCTATCCGTGTGCAGAAATGAAAATCTGGCAGATGTATTTTATCGCCTGCAGCTGATCGAGGCATATGGGACCGGCATGCGTAAAATCGTGGGCGCTTACGAAAAAACCGGGAAAACACCCACCATCGAAACCACGGCCAATGCATTTAAGATCACCCTGCCAAATGTGAATTATGTTCAGCCTTATCTATACACAGCATCGGAAACTGCGGCGGAAGGCGAAAACGGGGAAAAACAGCAGGTAATGATGATCATGGAGGGGAGAGGCTGGTTCACCAGAAACGAAGTGGAGGAAGCGATGGGGATCAGTGCCTCCTCGGCTACGCGTCTGCTGCGTAAGATGATAGAGGACGGTGTGGTCCTGCGGGAAGGTAAAGCAAAGAGCACCAGATATAGGTTAAAAGGCTAACGACCAGGTCAGTTGTTTGATTTCATATAGTCTCTCGGTGTCATTTCCATATGCTTCTGAAAGGCCCGGTTAAAGGTGCGGATGGTAGAAAACCCTGATGCGTAGGCTACCTCAGTGATCTGGGCATCCTTGACCAGTAATCGGCAGGCATGCTCCACCCGAAGCTGGTTGATGAAGTCTTTGTAGCTGATGTTCATCCTCTCCCGGAAGATATGAGAAATGTAATATTTATTCAGATGGAGATTTCGCGACAGCAGTTCCAGCGAAAGCGGTTCAGCGTAGTGCTCGGTGCAGTAGGTCAGCAGCCGCTTGATGCTGTCCTGGTCGGCAGGGGCGTCTACCAATGTCATTTGGGGAAGCAATTCACTTAACAGGGACAGGAGACAGCCTTTTGCTGAGATGCGGCTGAAGCTGTCCTCTGTATTCAGGCGCTCATGTATTTTTGCTAATTGCTCGGAAATATCCCTCGGGAGCTGATCTGCATGGATGATCGGCGAAACGGGGGATTTTTTTTGAAAAATTTCATTCAGATCCGTGAACAGATCCGGGACAAAAATCATCATACAGGCATCGATAGGCGTCTCGTCCTGATAAAAGTGGATTTGATTGGGAAATACCAGAAGCAGATCACCCTCTTTTAGGAGATAGGCTTTATTGTCCACGGTCACTCGGCTGACACCGCTTTTGACATAAATCATTTCCAGATGGGGATGAATGTGGGGAGGGTACTGCAGTTCGTTTCTGCTCTTCGAGGTAAATGGATTCGTTCTTTTTTCTATATGATAGAGCATGATAAACACCTCCTGCGGATATAGACTCGTTGAAATAGGGGAATGAGTCAATAACGCAAATTTTGTCTGGAATTTATAGGGTTACGACTTGTATTATAGGGGGTATCCGCTAAAATGTAAATATATAATACATGAATTTAGCCCATAGGGCGGAACGGAGGATATAATGGGTAAGTGGCAACGGATCAAGTTTCAGCCTAATCTTCCTTTGGGAGAGAATGGTCGGAGAGTGACTGCATCTGAGGAGCACATTGCACTGTCAAAAAATGCCGCTAAGGAAGGTATGGTCCTTCTGAAAAATGAGCAGGGTGTGCTTCCTTTTGCGAAGGGAACCAGACTGGCATTGTTTGGCAAGGGAACCTTTGACTATGTAAAGGGCGGCGGCGGAAGCGGCGATGTGACCGTTGCATATGTTACCAATCTCTATGAGGGATTAAAGACACTGAGCAATTATGTATATGTGGAAGAAGATCTGGCGGCTTATTACCGTGATTACGTGAGCGCCAAGTACAGAGAGGGAAATGTTCCCGGCATGATCGCAGAGCCGGAGTTCCCGGAGGAACTGTGTGCCAAGGCCAGAGCATTTACCGATACGGCGCTGGTCACCATTTCCCGTTTTTCCGGCGAGAGCTGGGATCGTAATGTGGAAGGTGGTTCCACAGAGGGCATGGCAAACCGCGTGATGGCCGAGAAGGGAAGTGCTCTGTATGAGCACGGTGATTTTTATCTGTCCGATGCGGAGGCGCATATGGTAGAACAGGTAAAGAAATGCTTTCCCAAGGTAGCAGTTGTCCTGAATGTGGGTGGCATGGTGGACACCCAGTGGTTCTTTGCCGATGAGAAGATCCAGTCTGTACTGATGGCATGGCAGGGTGGAATGGAAGGTGGACGGGCTGCGGCAGAACTTCTCTGCGGAATTGGCTGTCCTTCCGGAAAGCTTTCCGATACCTTCGCAAAGCATTTGGAGGATTATCCTTCCACGGAAGGTTTTCATGAGTCTGTTAATTATGTGGATTACACTGAGGATATCTATGTGGGTTACCGGTATTTTGAGACTCTTCCCGGAGCCGCGGAAAAAGTAAATTATCCCTTCGGTTACGGTCTGTCCTATACCACCTTTGATTGGTCGGTTATTTCTGCGAAGGAAAACGATGGACAGATTAAGGTACAGGTTCGTGTGGTAAATACCGGTGAGATGGCCGGCAGAGAGGTTTTTCAGATTTATGCAGCTGCACCTCAGGGCAAACTGGGCAAGGCAGCCAGGAGTCTGGTGGCATTCAAGAAGACCAGATTGCTGCAGCCGGGGGATGAGCAGCTGGTTACCCTTTCCTTCGCCGTTGATTCCATGGCATCCTACGATGATCTGGGGAAGGTGGCAAAATCTGCCTATGTGCTGGAGAAGGGTGAGTATCAGTTCCATGTGGGAACCTCTGTCCGCGACACCGTGAAACTGGACTATGTATATGTAGTTGATGAGGACAGGGTGACAGAACAGCTTTCCGCAAAGCTGGTGCCCACTTCCCTGAAGCATAGATTGCTGGCAGATGGAACTTATGAGGAGCTTCCTCAGGGCGAACCCAATGATCCCCGCTATACGGTGCTGGGCTCCAGAGATGCGTCCGGAGCGTGGGTCGATGATCAGCCTGCAGTGAGAGCAGTCGATCGTCAGATCAGAAGAAAAGTAGGAGAGCGGGAGGATGTTCTGAATTTCAACCTTGTTGCAGGGGGAAAGGTGAGCCTGGATGAGTTCGTGGCGGCTTTAAGCCTGGATGAATTGGCGCATCTCCTTGGCGGACAGCCCAATACCGGTGTGGCCAACACTTGGGGATTTGGAAATCTGCCCCAGTACAATCTCCCCAGTGCTATGACGGCGGACGGACCTGCCGGTCTTCGTATCAGGCCGGAGTGCGGTGTGAATACCACAGCATTCCCCTGTTCCACCCTGCTGGCATGTACATGGGATCCGGAAGTAACCTTTGCCGTTGGCGAGGCCGGAGCGAAAGAGGTGAAGGAAAATAATCTGGCGGCATGGTTAACCCCCGCGGTAAACATTCATCGGAGTCCCTTGTGTGGACGCAACTTTGAATATTATTCAGAGGATCCCTTCCTTGCAGGAACTCTGGCAGCGGGCATGGTAAAGGGTATTCAGTCTCAGCACATTGCTCCTTCGGTGAAGCACTTTGCACTGAATAATAAGGAAACTAACCGTAAGGAAAGTGATTCACGTGTATCCGAGCGTGCAGCAAGAGAGATTTATCTGAAGGTATTTGAGATCATTGTAAAGACCTCCAAGCCCTGGTACATCATGAGCTCTTACAATATTATCAACGGGCATCGTGCATCGGAAAATCACGATCTGCTGACCGGAATTCTCAGAGATGAATGGGGCTTTGACGGAATGGTCAGCACCGACTGGTGGACCCGCGGCGAGCACTATAAGGAGGTAAAGGCCGGAAACGATCTGAAGATGGCTTCCGGTTACCCGGAGCGTCTGCTGGCAGCAGTGGAGGCAGGAGTTCTCACCAGAGAAGAGATGGAGACTTGCGTAAAGCGGATTCTGGGTGTGATCTTAAGACTGGATTGATGAGTAGATAGAGCAAGGAAGTGACCGCCCACCGGTGGGTCACTTCCTTGTGCTTTTTTCTTTTTTATGAGATTTGTCCAGAAAATTTCGCGAGAAAACATAAATATTATGCAAAAAATAGCTTGCATTTTTATGCATGGCAATGTATAATTACTCACTATAAATAACAGCACTAAGGCTGTTGTTAAAAATAGTAGAAAAAGAGGAAAAAGAGATGAAGAAATTTTTTGCATTGATTATGGTGCTCGTACTGAGCATGAGTGTTCTTGCCGGCTGTGGCAAGAAGGTTAAACTGACTATCCTTGACACTGCATATACCACTGAGGATTATGCAATCGCTATCGGCAAGGAAAACACTGACCTGTACGACAAGGTAAACGGCGCACTGCAGGAGCTGATCAACGACGGTACAGTTCAGAAGATCGTTGATAAGTACATCTCCGGTGTTGATCACGGTATGACTTTCCAGACCAATGTAGCTGCAAATGCTGAGGTGCTGATCATGGCGACCAACGCAGAGTTCCCTCCTTATGAGTACTATGGAGAGAATGATCAGATCATCGGTATCGATGCGGAGACCGCAGCAGCGATCGCTGACAAGCTGGGCATGAAGCTGCAGATCGATGATATGGATTTTGATTCCATTATCCCCGCTGTTCAGTCCGGCAAGGCAAGCATGGGTATGGCCGGTCTGACCGTTACCGATGAGCGTAAGGAGATGGTTAACTTCACCGTATCTTATGCTACCGGTGTTCAGGTGATCATTGTTCCCGAGGGATCCAAGATCAAGAGTGCGGATGATCTGTTCGCAGAGGGTGCTAACTACAATATCGGTGTTCAGGAAGCTACCACCGGCGACTTGTACGCTACCTGGGATCTGGAGGATGCAGGTCTGGCTACCGTACATCGTTACAACAAGGGCGCTGATGCAGTTCAGGCACTGGTTACCGGCAAGCTTGACTGTGTGATCATCGACAATGAGCCTGCAAAGGCATTTGTCGCTCAGAACAACAAGTAATTCAGTTACTCGGATATGGTTTTATGCACGTTGACGGACACGCAGATCGTGTTCGTCAGTGTGCTGTTTTGGAGGAAATATGGCAGAAGCATTACAGTCCCTTTGGACAGAGTTGGCAGCAGATTTTCATACCTGTTTTATTGAGAAAAATCGTTGGAAATATCTGACCAGCGGTTTAGGCAACACCTTGCTGATCACCTTTTTTGCCCTGTTGATGGGTGTGGTGATCGGTGTGGTGATCGCGATTGTTCGTTCTACCTACGCAAAGAATTATAAAGAAATGAAGCCGGGCTTCGGGAAGAAGTGTCTGGCCGTGGCGAACTGGTTTGGCGGCGTGTACCTGACGGTGATCCGCGGAACGCCCGTGGTTGTTCAGCTGATGATCATCTACTACTGTATCTTTGTGAGCTCCAATAACGGTGTGCTCATCGGAGCAGTCAGCTTCGGTATCAATTCCGGTGCATACGTGGCGGAGATTTTCCGCTCCGGTATCATGTCCATCGATAACGGACAGTTTGAGGCAGGCCGTTCACTGGGCTTCAATTATGTGCAGACCCTGCGCTATATTGTACTGCCTCAGGCATTCAAAAATGTACTGCCCTCTCTGGCCAACGAGTTCATCGTTTTGCTGAAGGAGACTTCCGTAGCCGGTTACGTGGCAGTGCGTGATCTGACCAAGGGCGGAGATATTATCCGCGGAGCAACATATCAGACGTTCATGCCCCTGTTGGCAGTGGCTGCCATCTATTTGGCCATGGTTATGTTCTTCACCCATCTGGTGAATATTCTGGAGAGGAGGCTGAGAGCCGGTGAACGATAAGATTTTGATTCATGTGGAAGGTCTGCAGAAGGAATTCGCCGGCGGCGAGGTCAAGGCTCTGCAGAATATTGATGCAGATATTCACAGCGGCGAGGTGGTTGTGGTGATCGGCCCCTCGGGTTCCGGAAAGTCCACTTTTCTGCGCTGCCTGAATCTGTTGGAGGTACCCACGGCGGGAAGTATTTATTTCAATCATGTGGACATTACCGATAAGAGTGTGGATATCAACCTGCACCGCCGCAAGATGGGCATGGTTTTCCAGCACTTTAATCTGTTCCCTCATATGACTATCCTCGGTAATATGACCCTTGCCCCCATGAAGCTTCTGGGTAAGAGCAAGGAGGAAGCGGAGAAAAAGGCCATGGAGCTGCTGACCCGTGTTGGTCTGGCGGACCGGGCAGGCGCATACCCCAGCCAGTTATCCGGCGGACAGAAGCAGCGTATTGCCATTGTCCGTGCACTGTGCATGGAGCCGGAAGTGATGCTTTTTGACGAGCCGACCTCTGCGCTGGATCCGGAGATGGTTGGTGAGGTGCTGGAGGTTATGAAGGAACTGGCCCACGAGGGAATGACCATGGTGGTAGTTACTCACGAGATGGGATTTGCCCGCGAGGTGGGTGACCGGGTGATCTTCATGGCTGACGGAATGATCGTGGAGGAGGGAACTCCCGAGGAGATTTTCAGTGCACCGAAGCAGCCCAGAACCAAGGAATTCTTGGCGAAAGTGCTGTAAACGGATGCTCGTTGAGATGCATGCTGAACTGATGGACGACTTAGTGTTAACTCCTGGGTCGTACCATCAGTTTTTTGATTGATGAAATTGACAATCCGGCGGTGTATTGGTAAACTGGAACCATATCAGATTAGGAGGTGTCTTATGTTCCATAAACAGACATATTACGAAGCTTTAGCCAAAACCATCATCAAAAATCTGGCCAAGCGCCGTATGGAAGGCTATTATTGTGCTACCGCCGCAGAGGCAAAAGAAAAAATTCTTTCCATGATCGATTCCGGTACCGAAGTTGCCTTTGGCGGTGCCATGACATTAAATGAGAGTGGGATACTGTCTGCTTTGAGAGAACGGACAGACATCACCCTTTTGAACCGGGATGCGGCGAAGACACCGGAGGAAGCAGGAAAGATTTACCGTCAGGCGTTCAGTGCGGATACCTACCTTACGAGCACCAATGCCATCACCATGGATGGTGAACTGATTAATATCGATGGTCGTGGAAACCGAGTGGCAGCACTGATTTTCGGTCCCGGACAGGTGATTGTGGTGGCAGGAATGAACAAGGTGGCTACCGATGAGGCGGCCGGCCTGGCGAGAGTCAGAAATGTGGCGGCACCCGCCAACTGCATTCGCCTTGGGAAGACGACGCCCTGTACTGTGACCGGCAGGTGTGGAGATTGCTTTGGTGATGCATCCATCTGCAGCCAGATCGTGGTGACGAGACGGAGCAGTGAACTGAATCGGATCAAGGTGATTCTGGTGGGAGAAGAGTTGGGATATTAATTCGATGCGGGGCGATATAAAATGCCCCTTAACAAATCGTTGGAAATATGTTATGCTTAAGAGGAATACGGGACTTGCAGTGGGGTCAATTGGTTCCGGTTGAACAGCAGGAGGCATGAAATGGCAGTGCGAACAGTGGCATATGTTGGATCTTACACCTATGTTGGAAAAAGTAAGGGGCTTACTATATTTGATGTGGATGTGGAAAAGGGTATCTTTACCAAACGCAAAGAAATTTCCGTCAGTAATGCGTCCTATATCCGCATTTCCGAGGATAACAAATTCCTTTACTCTGTGACCGATGAGGGAATTGTGGCATTCAGGATCCTGCCCGATGGAGATCTGGAAAAGATCAATACGGCCAGCATTCGAGGTATGAGAGGCTGTTTTATTGAATTGTACGAGGAGAAGGGCTTCCTGTTCGTGGCCGGTTACCATGACGGAAAGATGACCGCGCTTCGCCTTCGTGAGGACGGCGGCGTCGGTGAGATCTGCGACAGTTTTTATGATAAAGGTATGGGCAGTGTGGCGGAGCGAAGCACCATCCCCCATATCAGTTGTGTGCGCATGACCCCGGACAAGCAGTACGTCTGTGTAGTGGATCTGGGTATCGATCAGATGAAAATCTTCCGCCTGAACCCTGAACTGGGTAAGCTTCGGTTGGTGGATATTTTGCGCTGTGATCAAAATTCCGCGCCCAGAAACATCATGTTCAGCCCTGACGGCAAATACATGTACATGATTTCTGAGTTGAAAAATGAGATTTGGGTTTATTCTTATGATAACAGTACCGGTTTCCCTCAGTTTGAGATGATCCAGCGGATCTCCAGTCTGGGAAAGAAACACAGTAATGTAAATGCAGCGATGCGTATCCGGTTTTCCAGAGGATATAATTATGTGCTCTGTTCCAATGTCGGTGATAACAGCGCCGGTGTATTTGAGATCGATCATGAGACCGGCCTTTTGACAAAGGTTTGTGTCCTGCCCATCAGCGGAAGCTTCCCCAAGGATGTTGGTATGTTGCCCGGAGAAAAATATCTGTATTCCGTTAATCATGAAGACAGTACGATTACCTGCTTTACCATGGATTATGAGAAAAAATGCTTTAGTCTGCACACCAAGCCGGTGCATGTGGACCAGCCCAATTGCTGTGCCGTCGCCGAGCTGCCTGCAGAATAAATCGGCAGTTTTGGGAGACGGATAGGGAGGAGAACAGAATGGAATTGTATGTGATCAGACATGGCCAGTCTGAGACCAATGTGGACAGAAGATTTGGCGGGTGGGCGCAGGTGCCTCTCACGGAAAAAGGCATGAATCAGGCCAGAAGCACCCATGAAAAATTGAAAGGGATCAAATTTGACCGGATCATTTCCAGTGACCTGCTCCGGGCAAAGCAGACCACGGAGCTGGTATTCCCCGGCTGCGTATACAGTGAAGACCGGCGTCTCAGGGAGATCAATGTGGGAGCTGTTCTGGAGAAAAAATGCAGAATCGCAAGCCTGGAGGAGTACGGAGAACCCTTGAGAAAAGCCATGGAAAATCGCGATTACAGAGCGTTTGACGGAGAATCCACAGAAGATCAGATTCGCCGGGTGGCTGAGTTCATGGATGATCTGGCGGCGATTCCGGATGATGAACGGATAGCGGTGGTGTGCCATGAAGGCAGCCTTTTCAGTGTGCTTTGCTATGTGCTGGGGGTTCAATTAAAGTATCATCAGATAGAAGCGGGAAATGCCAGCTATAGCCGATTTAAACGCCAAAACGGTGTGTGGAAGCTGGTGAGCTGGAACGAAGGTTCTCTGTGAGCGAGAGGGTGAAGAAATGGAATTATATGTGATCAGGCATGGCCAGTCCGAGGCCAATTTGGAAGGAAGATTTTCCGGCTGGTCTCCGTCACCCCTGACTGAGTTGGGCAGAGCGCAGGCCGAAAAAACCGGAGAGCGCCTGAAAGGGCTTAGATTTGACCGGATCTATTCCAGTGATACCTGTCGGGCAAGGCAGACCACCGAACTGGTCTTTTCGGGATGCGAATATACTGCGGATTGGCGGCTGCGGGAGATAAACGTAGGACCGGATCTGGCTGAGCGGACAAGAACCGAGTGTATGGCTCAGTATGGTGATGTGCTCTCGGATGCCCTTGGCAGGAGGGATTTCATCGGGTTCGGAGGGGAAAGCTACGGCCAGCAGATGGAGCGGGTTGCATCATTTATGAAGGAGTTGGAAAATATTCCTGAGGAGGAGCGGATTGCAGTGGTCTGCCACGGCGGAAGCGTGGTATCCATGCTGGGCTACGTTCTCGGGATGCGGATTCCCCATAACTCGATGCAGTTGGAGAATGCCAGTGTAACCTGCTTCCGGTATCTGAACGGAAATTGGAAGCTTTTGAAATGGAGTGATACGGGAGATATTTTTGCCGGGGAATGAATTCCCCGGCTTTACATCTTTTTGTAATTGTGGTAAGATAACGGGGAGCGAGCAGGACAAATGGTCGCAGCTGCAAGTGCCGTAAGGCCGCAGATGAGGAAAGTCCGGGCTTCACAGGGCAGGGTGCCGGATAACGTCCGGTGGAGGTGACTCCCAGGCAAGTGCAACAGAAATAAACCGCCGGCTTTTGCCGGTAAGGGTGGAAAGGCAGTGTAAGAGACTACCGCCTCACTGGTAACAGGGAGGGCACATGTAAACCCCACTCGAAGCAAGATCAAACAGGAGGCATAAGGCGGCCCGTCTGCTTCCGGGTAGATCGCTTGAGCCTGCCGGCGACGGCAGGCCTAGATAGATGACCATTCACGACAGAACCCGGCTTATCGTTCTGCTCGCTTCTGAAAGAAATGGAGAATTATGATGGAAAAAATTCAGATTCGCTACCTCAGCGATCAGATAGAACCCCTCAGATATATTGACGGAAAATCCGACTGGATCGATCTTCGCTCTGCAGAGGAGGTGGAGTTGAAGGCGGGTGAGTTTCGGCTGATTCGTCTCGGTGTGGCTATGAAATTGCCTGCAGGGTATGAGGCACATATCGTTCCCCGCAGCAGTACATATAAAAACTTTGGCGTAATCCAGACTAACCATATGGGGGTCATCGACGGCAGCTATTGCGGAAATGATGACGAGTGGAGATTTCCGGCCTATGCCATGAGGGATACCCGTATCCGGATCAATGATCGGATATGTCAGTTCAGGATCATGAAAAACCAGCCGACCATCGAATTTGAGACGGTTGATCGACTGGATGGCGACAATCGGGGCGGTTTTGGAACAACAGGGACTTGTTGAGCAGGGAGTGAGAAGGATGAAAAACATGTATAGAGCATTGGGATTGGTGATTATCGGGCTGATGGTTCTGATGACCGGCTGTGCAAAAGGCAGCAAGGAAAATGAGTTGGGTCTGGAGTATTATGCACAGGGACAGTACGAGAGTGCCGCTGCTGCATTCGGTGAGGCGATGGCTGCGGATAACACCAACAGTGAATATTATCGCAACCGCGCGTTGGCGTTGATCGAATTAGGCAAGTATGATCAGGCACAGACTTGTCTGGATTATGCCCAGGAGCTGGAAAAGGAGGACACACTGGCAGGAAAGCGTGCCAGAGGTATTCTTTATTACGAGCAGGAGA
Organism: Lachnospiraceae bacterium; assembly: GCA_017387285.1. Classification (GTDB taxonomy): domain Bacteria; phylum Bacillota; class Clostridia; order Lachnospirales; family Lachnospiraceae; genus RGIG423. Next base: position 22,646 of record JAFOFP010000057.1, on the reverse strand, counting down.
ACTATGAGCGGGCGCTGACCTGCTTTGAGGATGCGCTGGCCCTCAGCGAGGGTGCCGTTGGGCAGACACAGTATGATCTTTTATATTATATGGCGGAGTGTCAGATGAGCATTGGCCGCTATAAGGATGCGGCAAAGACGTATACCCGTCTGGTGGACGCGGGAAATACTTCCGTGAATAATTATTATCTGCGCGGGTTAGCTTATCTGAAGAGCGGAGATTCCAGCAGCGCCGGCCTGGATTTTAACCGTGTGGTTGAATCCGGCAGCTATGCGGAGTACTGGAAGGTTTACTCTGTTTTGATTGAGCATGGACAGGAGCAGATGGCAGAAACTTATCTGACCAAGGCAGTCCTTCTGGGAGGAAGTCTGGACAGTGATCATCGTTGGCGTGCAGAGTTCCACTATTTCCTCGGCAATTACGAGGAGGCACTGGCAGAGTTTGATCAGGTTTCTGTGGATGCGCTGGATGTGGATGCCTACATGATGATGGCTCACATTCATCAGGCCATGGGAGATGTGACGAAAGTGAAGGCTGCGTTTTCCGTTGCGGAACAGAAGGCGCCCAATGATCCATATCTGATCTACCAACAGATATTGTTCTGGATGGAGTGTGATGAGTACGATGAGGCGTATTCCCGCATTCAGAAGGGGCTCTCTGTGGAGGACAACGAGTACCGTCAGCAGATGGAATACTGCAATGCAGTTTGTCTGGAATATATGGGCAAGTATGCAGAGGCATTGGAGGCATTTAAGGCATATAAGGAAGCCTACGGGGCATCTGATGAGATCAATCATGAGATTGCCTGGCTGAATACCAGAGTTGAAAGCAATCAGTGACCTTGGAGTTAAGTGGATTGAGCCGCATGATGCGGTCGAAAGAGGATTTATGATCGAAACAAGTGAAAAAAGAGAACGATTTATCTTGGTTGGAGTGAGTACATGCGACGGTGATGACACCGTCGCATCTTTGAATGAACTGGAGGAGCTGGTTTCCACAGCGGGAGCAGATACGGTGGGGATGATGATCCAGAGCCGTGAGCAGATCCATCCGGGGACATATCTGGGAAAGGGTAAGCTGGAGGAGCTCCGGGATCTGATCGATGAACTGGAGGCCACCGGAATTGTCTGTGACGATGAGTTGAGCCCTGCCCAAATGAAAAATATGGAGGAGGTCCTGGACACAAAAATTCTTGACCGTACCATGGTGATTCTGGATATTTTTGCGGCCAGAGCCAGATCCAGCGAGGGTAAGCTTCAGGTTGAACTGGCACAGTTGAAGTACAGATCAGTTCGGCTGACCGGTATGGGTGCAGTCTTGTCCAGACTGGGCGGAGGTATCGGAACCAGAGGTCCCGGTGAGAAAAAACTGGAGATGGACAGACGTTTGATCCGCGAGCGGATCAGCGTGTTAAAGCGGGAGCTTGAGGATGTAAAACGCCACCGCGAGGTCACCAGGCAGCGCAGAAGTGCGAACCCTGTTCCCGTGATCTCTATTGTGGGTTACACCAACGCAGGTAAATCCACTCTGCTCAATCGTCTGAGCGGATCTTCCGTTCTGGCGGAGGACAAGCTGTTTGCTACCCTTGATCCCACTACCAGAGAGTTAGAACTGGGTGACGGCGAGAGTGTACTGATGACTGACACCGTAGGGTTTATCCGCAAACTGCCTCATCATCTGATTGAAGCCTTCAAGAGTACGTTGGAGGAGGCGAAGTACGCTGACATTATTCTCCATGTGGTGGATGCATCCAATCCTCAGATGGAAACTCAGATGGAAGTGGTGCGGGAAATCCTGCAGGAATTGAAGATTACCGGAAAACCCATGGTGACGGTATTCAATAAAATGGATAATTATTCCCATGAGATCATGCCCAGAGACGGACAGGCGGATAAAATCGTATATCTCTCTGCGTTGACGGGAGAGGGGACCGAAAAATTGAAAACTGTCCTCAGTGATCTGCTGCGGGGACAGAAAATATATCTGGAAAAAGTTTATCCCTACGCGGAGGCCGGCAAGGTGCAGGTGATCCGTAAATATGGGCAGCTGCTCAGCGAGGAATACACGGAGGAAGGGATTGCAGTGAAGGCGTATATCCCCAAAGAGCTTCAGGGACAATGCTGATCCGGAACCGGGGGCAGCACTGATTTTAGTTTTTTTCGGGCTCGATGGAGACGCATGTGGCAGGCAGACGGAGAGATATGATGCTTGCGGGCCAGTGCAGAGACTTCGACTCCTTGCTCGTAGTGTTCGATAAGGAGACTGAGCTCATCCGGATGAAGAAGCGGAGAGAGACGGCCGTAAGGAGCGGCGTCCTCGCAGACTGTGTCAAGGTTCGCATCGTCTCGGTACAGGCCTGTTTTGACAACAGAGGCTTCTTCGGAGAGATCAGTGAGATAACAATAATCCGCGGATTTGATTCGGCGCCGCAGATAGTCACAGGCCTTGTGGCGTGCGGTGATCATGAGCCAGCCCATAGGATTGGGGTGATGGCTGTGACGAAACCGGAGCCACGCGGCCAGATAAATGTCCTGCAGAATGTCCTCTGTGCTGTCATAGTCTCCTGTGACAGAGAAAACCAGCTGGCGAACCATGGGAACAGAATCGGAATAGAGTGTGGCAAAGTCGGAAACAAGCATAGAGATACCTCGTTAAAGTTGGTTATAACAGACAGTTTAGGCGATGGGGAGATGTTTGACCAGAAACCGATAGTGTGGATTTGTGAACAAAATCCACACTATTTTGTATTTTTCTGAGGGATAATGAGAAAACGAAGGCTTTTCGTTGCAAAGAAACAAAGAATGTGGTATACTACTGAAAAGTGCGTGCTGACGTTGAACGACATACTGCGGCACGGCCCACGAAATAGGAGGCTACCAATTATGAAGGGAATTATCCTTGCAGGCGGCAGCGGAACCAGATTGTACCCGCTGACCAAAGTGACATCCAAACAGCTTTTACCGATTTATGATAAGCCTATGATTTATTATCCTCTTTCCGTTCTGATGAATTCCGGCATCCGGGAGATTCTGATCATCTCTACCCCGGACGATACGCCTCGTTTCCAGGCACTTTTGGGAGATGGACATCAGTTTGGCATTGAACTTAGTTATGCAGTGCAGCCCAGCCCCGACGGACTGGCACAGGCATTCATCATCGGTGAGGAGTTCATCGGTGACGATTCGGTTGCTATGGTTCTGGGTGATAATATTTTCTATGGTCATGGCCTGAGTCAGCGACTGCGCGCGGCTGCATCCAAGGAGACCGGAGCAACTGTTTTCGGCTATTATGTGGATGATCCCGAGCGGTTTGGTATTGTTGAGTTTGATGCCAATGGAAAGGCGATCTCTATTGAGGAGAAGCCGGCCAAGCCCAAATCAAACTACTGCGTGACCGGTCTGTATTACTATGACAATCGTGTGGTAGAGTATGCGAAAAATCTGAAGCCTTCCAAGCGCGGCGAGCTGGAGATCACCGATCTGAACCGCATCTATCTGGAAAACGGCGAGCTGGAGGTTACTCTGCTGGGCCGTGGATTTACCTGGTTGGATACCGGTACCCATGACTCTCTGGTGGAGGCAACCAATTTTGTTTACACCGTGGAAAATCATCAGCACCGTAAGATCGCCTGCCTTGAGGAGATCGCATACCGAAACAAGTGGATCACCGAGGAGCAGATGTGGGCGGCTTATGAGATCTACAAGAAAAACGAGTATGGTGCTTACTTGAAGGATATTCTGGAAGGCAAGTATATTGACTAAAGCTCCGTACGGCAGCCGTATGCGTGACATGCTTACATGTCAAAGGATATAAATATCGGACGGGATCAACGTAAAACAGAGATAAAGGAGATAAACAATGAAGATTTTAGTAACCGGAGGTGCCGGATTTATCGGCGGTAACTTCGTACATTATATGGTAAATAAATATCCTGAGGATATGATCGTCAATCTGGATCTGCTGACCTACGCAGGAAATCTGGAGACCTTAAAGCCTGTTGAAGACAAGCCCAACTACAAGTTTGTCCGCGGCGATATCGCTGACAGACCCTTCATCATGGATCTGTTCGAGAAAGAGCAGTTTGATGTGGTGATCAACTTTGCGGCGGAGAGTCATGTTGACCGTTCCATCACCGATCCCGGAATCTTCGTTCAGACCAATGTTCTGGGCACTCAGGTTCTGCTGGATGCTTCCCGCGCATATGGTGTAAAGCGTTATCATCAGGTTTCCACTGACGAGGTTTACGGAGATCTTCCTCTGGACAGACCTGATCTGTTCTTTACCGAGGAGACCCCCATCCACACCTCCAGTCCTTACTCCTCCAGTAAGGCCAGCGCAGACTTGTTTGTTCTGGCATATTATCGCACCTACGGACTGCCGGTGACCGTGTCCAGATGTTCCAACAACTACGGACCTTACCACTTCCCGGAGAAGCTGATCCCTCTGATGATCAGCCGTGCACTGGCAGATGAGCCCCTTCCCGTATATGGTAAGGGTGACAATGTTCGTGACTGGCTCTATGTAGAGGATCATTGTTCTGCGATTGACCTGATCGTTCGCAATGGTCGTGTCGGTGAGGTTTACAACATCGGCGGTCACAACGAGCGTACCAACCTTGAGGTAGTTAAGACCATTCTGAAGGCACTGGATAAGCCTGAGAGCCTGATCCATTTTGTAACCGACCGTCCCGGCCATGACAGAAGATATGCCATTGATCCTACTAAGATCGAGACCGAGTTGGGTTGGGTGCCTAAGCATAATTTTGACACCGGCATTCAGGAGACGATCAAGTGGTATCTGGAAAATCAGGACTGGTGGAAGCACATCCTGAGCGGTGAGTACAGCAATTACTTCGACAAGATGTACGGAGAGAGATTGTCCTAATAAATCAAATGACAGTGAGAAAGATGGAGTTATGATGAAAGTGCTGGTAACCGGAGTGGCCGGACAGTTGGGTCACGATGTGATGAATGAGTTGGCAAAGCGGGGATATGATGGTGTGGGAAGTGACATCGCACCTGAGTATGCAGGCGTTTTGGATGGCAGTGCAGTCTGCACCATGCCCTATGTGGCCATGGATATCACCGATGAGGCGGCTGTGGAGCGCACCATCAGCGAGGTAAATCCCGATGTGGTGGTACACTGTGCGGCATGGACTGCTGTGGACCTGGCTGAGGATGAGGATAAGGTAGATAAGGTTCGTGCCATCAATGCAGGCGGTACGAGACACATTGCAAAGGCTTGCAAAAAGCTGGATTGCAAGATGGTCTACATTTCCACAGACTACGTATTTGACGGACAGGGTGAGACTCCCTGGGAGCCTGATTGCAAGGAGTATAAGCCGCTGAACGTATACGGCCAGACAAAGCTGGAAGGTGAGCTGGCAGTGGCTGAAACGTTGGAAAAATTCTTTATTGTACGTATTGCATGGGTGTTTGGTCTGAATGGAAAGAATTTCATCAAGACCATGCTGAATGTGGGCAAGAAATACGATACGGTTCGTGTGGTCAATGATCAGATCGGCACCCCTACTTATACCTTGGATCTCTCTGTATTGTTGGTAGATATGATCGAGACTGAAAAATACGGTTACTATCATGCGACCAACGAGGGCGGATTTATCAGCTGGTATGACTTTACCGTTGAGATATTCAGACAGGCCGGATATACGACCAATGTCATTCCGGTGACCACAGAGGAATATGGACTGTCAAAGGCAGCCCGACCTTTTAACAGCCGGATGAGCAAAGAAAAGCTGACAGAAAACGGATTTGATCGTCTGCCCACCTGGCAGGATGCGCTGAGCAGATATCTGAAAGAGATCGAAGCCTGATCCGACAAACAGAGACACCATTAGGAATGAAGACAGGATGACAGTGGAGGTATTCATGGGAAAATATTTTGGAACAGACGGATTTCGCGGGGAGGCCAATGTGGATCTGACCGTGGAGCATGCGTATAAGATCGGCCGTTATCTTGGCTGGTATTACCACAATAACAAGCACAAATGCCGTATGGTTATCGGAAAAGATACCAGAAGAAGCAGTTATATGTTTGAGTACTCTCTGGTAGCGGGGTTGACCGCTTCCGGTGCGGACGTCTATCTGCTCCATGTGACGACGACCCCCGGTGTGGCTTATGTGGTGAGAACCGAGGAATTTGACTGCGGTATCATGATCTCTGCCAGCCACAATCCCTTCTATGACAACGGTATCAAGCTGCTGAACAGCCGTGGAGAGAAGATGGAGGAGGATGTGATCCGTCAGATCGAGGCCTATCTGGATGGCGAGGTGGAGGAAATCCCCTTTGCTACCAAGGAAGCTATCGGCTGCACGGTGGATTATGCGGCGGGTCGTAATCGATACATCGGTTATCTGATCGCGCTGGCTACCAGATCCTTCCGAAATAAGCGGGTTGGTTTGGACTGTTCCAACGGAAGCGCATGGATGATTGCCAAGAATGTATTTGACGCATTGGGTGCAAAGACATATGTGATCAACAATCAGCCTGACGGAACCAATATCAATATGCACTGCGGATCCACTCACATTGAGGTTCTTCAGCGCTTTGTCCGGGAAAATAATCTGGATGTGGGATTTGCCTATGACGGAGATGCTGACAGATGCCTTGCAGTGGATGAGTACGGCAATGTGATCGATGGGGATCTGATCCTCTATATCTGTGGAAATTATTTAAAAGAAAAAGGTCTTCTGGAGACCAACACCGTGGTGACCACGATTATGTCCAATATGGGTCTTTACAAGGCTTTCGATGCAGTGGGCATCAATTATGAAAAGACCGCTGTGGGTGACAAATATGTGTATGAAAATATGGCAAAGAATGGACATCGTCTCGGCGGTGAGCAGTCCGGACACATTATTTTCAGTAAGTACGCTACCACAGGAGACGGTATCTTGACTTCCCTGAAATTGATGGAGGTCATGCTGGAAAAGAAACAGAGCCTCAATGAGCTTGCTCGTCCCGTGGAGATCTTCCCTCAGTGCCTGAAAAATGTTCGGGTAAAGAGTAAGCCTGAGGCGAGAAACGATGCAGATGTTCAGGCAGCGATCAAACGCGTTGAGGAGCGTCTCGGCGATGAAGGGCGTATTCTGGTGAGAGAGAGCGGTACTGAGCCGGTGATCCGCGTGATGGTGGAGGCCAGAACCGATGAACTTTGTGCAGACTGTGTGGACGAAGTGATCCGGGTGATCTGCAGTAAAGGCCATGTAGTGGTATAAACAAAATCAAATTGCAGGGGACGCTGTTTGGGAGATTTTCCCGGACAGCGTTCTTAGTTTATCAATTAACCCCAAAAGTCTTTACTAAATTAGCAAAAAATGGTTGACATATTGACATTTGGATGATATGATGAAAAATGCACTATTGTGGAATCATGTGCCTTTGGGAAGCGATTGCGAAGGATAAGACACATTTTCGCAGTCCAGTATAAAGAAAAACAGAGGTGAAATGTCAATGGAGAAATGGAGAATACGCCCGGTTCCGGCCGGAAAAAGCGTAAGAATGAGTTACTCAAGGCAGAAGGATGTTCTCCAGATGCCCAACCTGATCGAGATTCAGAAGGACTCTTATCAGTGGTTCCTGGATGAGGGACTGAAAGAGGCTTTTGCTGATATCTCCCCCATTGCAGATTTCAGCGGACATCTCAGTCTGGAATTTGTAGATTTCGTTCTGCGTAAGGATGATATAAAGTACTCCATCGAAGAGTGTAAGGAGCGAGATGCTACCTATGCGGCACCTCTTTCCGTTAAAGTAAGACTTCTTAATAAGGACACCAACGAGATCAGCGAGCATGATATCTTCATGGGAGACATGCCCCTGATGACTGACACCGGATCCTTCGTGATCAACGGTGCAGAGCGTGTTATTGTCAGCCAGTTGGTTCGTTCCCCCGGTATTTATTATGGCATCGGCCATGATAAGATCGGTAAGAGACTGTTCTCCAGCACGGTTATCCCTAACCGTGGCGCATGGCTGGAGTATGAGACCGACTCCAACGACGTATTCTTTGTACGTGTTGACCGTACCAGAAAGGTACCGGTTACCGTGCTTGTGCGTGCCCTTGGCGTTGGCACCAATACCGAGATCCGTGAGCTCTTCGGCGAGGAGCCTAAGATCGAGGCCAGCATTTTGAAGGACCCTTCTGTTTCTGAGCGTGCACCTCAGGGCAGCTATGAGGAGGGTCTGTTAGAGCTGTACAAAAAGATCAGACCCGGCGAGCCTTTGTCTGTGGACAGTGCAGCCAGCCTGATGAACGGTATGTTCTTCGATCCCAGAAGATATGATCTGGCGAAGGTGGGCCGTTATAAGTTCAATAAGAAGCTGCATTTCAAGAACCGTCTGACCGGACAGGTTCTGGCAGAGGCGGTTGTCAACGAGGAGACCGGCGAGATCATCGCTGAGGCAGGTGAGCGTATCACCAAGCGTATGGCAGTTGATCTGCAGAACTCTGCTGTCAGCCACGTATGGGTTGACTGCGAAGGTCATCGCGTGAAGATCCTTTCCAATATGATGGTAGATCTGGATGCTTATGTGGATGTTGATCCTGCAGAGCTTGGCATCAATGAGATGGTATATTATCCCGCACTGGCGGTTCTGATGAATGAGAACCCTGAGCTGGAGGATCTGAAGGATGCGATCCGCCGCAACGTGGCATTGCTTATCCCCAAGCATATCACCAGAGAGGATATCTTTGCTTCCATTAACTATAATATTCACCTTGAGTACGGTATCGGAAATTCCGATGATATTGACCATCTGGGAAATCGTCGTATCCGTGCGGTAGGTGAGCTGCTTCAGAATCAGTACCGCATCGGTCTGTCCCGTCTGGAGCGCGTGGTTCGTGAGCGTATGACGACTCAGGACCTTGACGGTATCACTCCTCAGGCCCTGATCAATATTAAGCCGGTTACCGCAGCAGTGAAGGAGTTCTTCGGAAGCTCCCAGCTGTCTCAGTTCATGGATCAGAATAACCCTCTGTCCGAGCTGACCCATAAGCGCCGTCTGTCCGCATTGGGACCCGGCGGTCTGTCCCGTGATCGTGCAGGTTTCGAGGTTCGAGACGTTCACTACTCCCACTATGGTCGTATGTGTCCCATCGAGACCCCTGAGGGACCTAACATCGGTCTGATCAACTCCCTGGCAAGCTATGCCCGGGTAAATGAGTACGGTTTTGTTGAGGCACCTTACCGTGTGGTAGACAAGACCACCGATCCTTCCAACCCCCGCGTAACCGACGAGGTAGTATATCTGACCGCTGATGAGGAAGATAACTACGTTGTTGCACAGGCGAACGAGGCTCTGGATGAGAACGGACATTTCGTTCGTAATAATGTATCCGGTCGTTTCCGTGAGGAGACTTCCGAGTTTGAGAAGAAGCGCATCGACCTGATGGACGTATCCCCTAAGATGGTATTCTCCGTTGCGACTGCGATGATTCCTTTCCTGCAGAACGACGATGCTAACCGTGCGCTGATGGGATCAAACATGCAGCGTCAGGCTGTACCGCTTCTGTCCACCGAGGCACCTGTTGTAGGTACCGGTATGGAGAGCAAGGTTGCAGTTGACTCCGGTGTCTGCGTTGTGGCAAAGAATGCCGGTGTGGTTGAGCGTTCCGCTTCCAATGAGATCGTGATCCGCCGTGAGGACGGTGGCCGCGATGAGTACCACCTGATCAAGTTTAAGAGAAGTAACCAGTCCAACAGCTACAATCAGAAGCCTATCGTTAACCGAGGCGACCGTGTTGAGGCCGGTGATGTGATCGCAGACGGTCCTTCCACCAGCAACGGTGAGATCGCGCTGGGTAAGAATCCGTTGATCGGATTTATGACCTGGGAAGGTTACAACTACGAGGATGCTGTTCTTCTTTCCGAGCGCCTCGTACAGGATGACGTTTATACCTCTATTCATATTGAGGAATATGAGTCAGAGTCCAGAGATACCAAGCTGGGACCGGAGGAGATTACCCGTGATGTTCCCGGTGCCGGTGAGGATGCACTGAAGGATCTGGATGATCGCGGTATCATCCGTATCGGTGCTGAGGTTCGTACCGGAGATATTCTGGTTGGTAAGGTTACCCCTAAGGGTGAGACCGAGCTGACTGCGGAGGAGAGACTGCTTCGTGCGATCTTCGGTGAGAAGGCACGTGAGGTGAGAGATACCTCTCTGAAGGTTCCCCACGGTGCATATGGTATTGTTGTTGATACAAAGGTATTCACCAGAGAGAACGGCGATGACCTGTCTCCCGGTGTAAACCAGAAGGTTCGCGTATATATTGCACAGAAGAGAAAGATCTCCGTCGGCGATAAGATGGCAGGTCGTCACGGTAACAAGGGTGTTGTTTCCCGCGTGCTTCCCGTTGAGGATATGCCTTTCCTGCCCAACGGTCGTCCTCTGGATATCGTGCTTAACCCCCTGGGCGTACCTTCTCGTATGAATATCGGACAGGTGCTTGAGATCCATCTGTCTCTGGCCGCTAAGGTTCTTGGTTTCAATATCTCCACCCCCGTATTTGACGGAGCAAACGAGGTAGATATTCAGGATACCCTGGAGCTGGCAAATGATTATGTAAACATGGAGTGGGAGGATTTCCACGCTAAGTATGAGGAGACTCTGCTCCCTGAGGTAATGCAGTATCTGTATGACAACAGAGCACACAGAGCACTGTGGAAGGGCGTGCCCATCAGCCGTGACGGTAAGGTTCGCCTTCGTGACGGACGTACCGGTGAGTATTTTGACAGCCCGGTAACCATCGGTCACATGCACTATCTGAAGCTGCATCACCTGGTAGATGATAAGATCCACGCACGTTCCACCGGTCCTTACTCACTGGTTACCCAGCAGCCTCTGGGTGGTAAGGCACAGTTCGGCGGACAGCGTTTCGGAGAGATGGAGGTTTGGGCTCTGGAGGCATACGGTGCAGCTTACACCCTGCAGGAGATCCTGACCGTGAAGTCCGATGACGTGGTTGGACGTGTTAAGACATTTGAAGCAATTATCAAGGGCGAAAATATCCCTACGCCCGGTGTTCCCGAGTCCTTCAAGGTACTCTTAAAGGAGCTCCAGTCCCTTGGTCTGGATGTAAAGCTTCTTGCTGAGGATCCCGAGGGAGAGGACGGATACAGAGAGGTGGAGATCACCGAGGCTTCCGATTACGGCAGCACCGATATCAACGCTCTGTTGAACAGCGACAAGACCTACAACAACTTCGAGGAATCCTACGGTGACTTCGGATATCAGGAGCAGGTCTTCGAGGGTGAGGAACTGGTTTCTGTTGGCGGTGATTCTGCGGATTCCGACAACGAGGAAGAATAATAGAAGGGAGTATCACTTATGCCTGAAATGACAAACGAAACCTATCAGCCTTTGGAATTTGATGCGATCAAAATCGGGCTGGCTTCTCCGGAAAAGATTCTGGAGTGGTCCAGAGGCGAGGTGAAAAAGCCCGAGACCATTAACTACCGTACCTTAAAGCCGGAGCGTGATGGTCTGTACTGCGAGCGTATTTTCGGACCCCAGAAGGACTGGGAGTGCCATTGCGGTAAATACAAAAAGATTCGTTATAAGGGTGTTATCTGCGACCGCTGCGGCGTCGAGGTAACCAAGGCAGCAGTGCGCCGTGAGCGTATGGGTCACATTGCACTGGCTGCACCTGTTTCCCATATCTGGTATTTTAAGGGAATCCCCAGCCGGATGGGCCTGATCCTTGGTCTGTCTCCCCGTGCCCTGGAGAAGGTTCTGTACTTTGCCTCCTACATTGTGCTGGATGCCGGTGACACCGGCCTGCAGTACAAGCAGGTATTGTCTGAGCGTGAGTATCGTGACGCATACGACAAGTATGGAAAGACCTTCCGCGTAGGTATGGGTGCAGAGTCCATTCAGGAGCTGTTAAAGGCTATCGACCTGGAGAAAGAGTCCGAGAGCCTGCGCAAGGAGCTGGAGGAGGCTTCCGGTCAGAAGCGCGCAAAGATCATCAAGCAGTTGGAGGTTGTGGAGGCATTCCGTGCATCCGGTAACCGTCCTGAGTGGATGATCATGGATGTGATCCCGGTTATTCCCCCGGATCTGCGTCCTATGGTACAGCTGGACGGCGGACGTTTTGCAACTTCCGATATGAATGATCTGTACCGCCGTATCATCAACCGTAACAATCGTCTGGCGAGACTGCTGGAGCTGGGTGCTCCCGACATTATCGTTCGTAACGAGAAGCGTATGCTTCAGGAGGCAGTTGATGCCCTGATCGATAATGGCCGCCGTGGTCGTCCCGTTACCGGCCCCGGAAACCGTCCGTTAAAGTCCCTTTCCGACATGCTGAAAGGTAAGCAGGGACGTTTCCGTCAGAACTTGCTGGGTAAGCGTGTTGACTACTCCGGACGTTCGGTTATCGTTGTTGGTCCCGAATTGAAGATTTATCAGTGTGGTCTGCCCAAGGAGATGGCTATCGAGCTGTTCAAGCCCTTTGTTATGAAGGAGCTGGTTGCCAACGGCAGCGCACATAACATTAAGAGTGCAAAGAAGATGGTAGAGCGTCTGCAGACTGAGGTTTGGGACGTGCTTGAGGAGGTTATCAAGGAGCATCCGGTTATGCTGAACCGTGCACCTACACTTCATCGTCTGGGTATCCAGGCATTCGAGCCCATCCTGGTAGAGGGTAAGGCGATCAAGCTTCATCCCCTTGTATGTACCGCGTTCAACGCCGACTTCGACGGTGACCAGATGGCAGTTCATCTTCCTCTGTCCGTTGAGGCACAGGCTGAGTGTCGTTTCATGCTGCTGTCTCCCAACAACCTGCTGAAGCCCTCCGACGGTGGCCCCGTAGCTGTTCCTTCACAGGATATGGTTCTGGGTATCTACTACCTGACTCAGGAGCGTCCCGGTGCTAAGGGTGAGGGTATGATCTTCCGCAGTATAAATGAGGCGATCCTGGCTTATGAGAATGGTGCTGCTACCCTGCATTCCAAGGTAAAGGTAAAGGTTGCTGAGGATGCTGAGACTCATCGCCCCATTATTGTTGAGTCCACCATCGGCCGTTTTATCTTCAATGAGATTATTCCTCAGGATCTGGGCTTTGTAGACCGTAATGATCCTGAAACCCAATATGGCCTTGAGGTTGATTTCCATGTAGGCAAGAAGGGTCTGAAGCAGATCCTGGAGAAAGTAATCAATGTTCACGGTGCTACCGCTACCGCAGAGGTTCTTGATGCGATCAAGGCCATCGGTTACAAGTATTCTACCCGTGCAGCGATGACCGTATCCGTATCCGATATGACTGTGCCTGCAAAGAAGAAAGAGATGATCGAGAACGCACAGGCTCAGGTAGACCGTATTGCGAAGAACTTCCGCCGTGGTCTGTTGACCGAGGAGGAGCGTTATCGTGCGGTTATCGAGACCTGGAAGGAGACCGATGATGAGCTGACCAAGGAGCTGCTCGGCGGACTGGATAAGTACAACAACATCTACATGATGGCTGACTCCGGTGCCCGTGGTTCCGATAAGCAGATCAAGCAGCTGGCAGGTATGCGTGGTCTGATGGCTGATACAACCGGTAAGACCATTGAGCTGCCCATCAAGTCCAACTTCCGTGAAGGTCTTGATGTACTGGAGTACTTCATCTCCGCTCACGGTGCGCGTAAGGGTCTGTCCGATACCGCGCTTCGTACCGCTGACTCCGGTTACCTGACCAGACGTCTGGTTGACGTATCTCAGGATCTGATCATCCGTGAAGTTGACTGCTGTGAAGGCAAAGAGATTCCTTTCATGGAAATCAAGGCATTCACCGATGGTAAGGAAACCATCGAGAGCCTGAAGGAGCGTTTGACCGGCAGATTTATCGCTGAGACCGTTGTTGATCCCGCTACCGGCGAGGTGATCGTTGAGGCCAACGATATGTGTACCGCAAAGACCGCTGCCAAGGTGGTTAAGGTTCTGGAAAGTGAAGGAAGAAATTCTGTTAAGATTCGTAACGTACTGTCCTGTCGTTCCCACAAGGGTGTGTGCGCTAAGTGTTACGGTGCCAACATGGCTACCGGCCAGCCTGTACAGGTTGGTGAGGCTGTCGGTATTATCGCTGCTCAGTCCATCGGTGAGCCCGGTACCCAGCTGACCATGCGTACCTTCCACACCGGTGGTGTTGCAGGTGATGATATTACTCAGGGTCTTCCCCGTGTCGAGGAGCTTTTCGAGGCGAGAAAGCCCAAGGGACTTGCGATTATTTCCGAGTTCGGTGGTATTGCACAGATTCGTGATACCAAGAAGAAACGTGAGGTTGTTGTGACCAATCCTGAGACCGGCGAGCAGAAGGCATACCTGATCCCTTACGGCTCCCGTATCAAGATCATGGACGGCGTAACCCTGGAGGCCGGCGATGAGCTGACTGAGGGTAGTGTAAATCCTCACGATATCCTGAAGATCAAGGGTGTACGTGCCGTGCAGGACTACATGCTGCAGGAAGTACAGCGTGTATATCGTCTGCAGGGTGTAGATATCAACGATAAGCACATCGAGGTTATCGTTCGTCAGATGCTGAAGAAGATCAAGATTGAGGAGAGCGGTGACAGTGGTGTACTGCCCGGCGTATCCATGGACGTTCTTGAATTCCAGGATATGAACGATAAGCTGGTGGCTGAGGGCAAGCAGCCCGCAGAAGGAAAGCAGGTAATGCTGGGTATCACCAAGGCATCCCTGGCTACCAATTCCTTCCTGTCCGCAGCATCCTTCCAGGAGACCACCAAGGTTCTGACCGAGGCGGCTATCAATGGACGCATCGATCCACTGATCGGTCTGAAGGAGAATGTTCTGATCGGTAAGCTGATTCCTGCCGGAACCGGTATCAAGAACTATCAGAATGTCAGCCTGAACACCGACGCAGAGGCAGCTGAGCACGCTGAGATGATGAAGCGCCGTGAGGAAGAGGAACGTCGTAAGAGAGACGAACAGTCCCGTATCCCTGCCCCTGCACAGGATGAAGAGAAGGAAGAGTACGATGAGGAGGAGTCTGAGGAGAAGGACTTTGATGCTGAGTACGATGACGATGACGCAGACGCAGACGCTTTGGCAGAGGAACTGGCTAAGGCATTTGCTTCCGATGACGATTTTTCTGATCTTCAGTAATTTGATTTAAATCGATCTGAATGACATGAAACATGAAACCCGCCGATTCGTCTGAGTCGGCGGGTTTTTAAGTGTACAGCGTTATCCATGGGGAAAGGATCAATCGACGGTCAGGCCGGCGGCAAGATAAAGTGCGCGAAGCTCCTCGGGGAATAATTCGCGGCAGCTGCCTTTCCCTAGGTCACCAGGCAGTTCAAGAGGTCCCATGGACAGTCGCTTAAGATATACAACCTCCTTGCCCACGGAATGAAACATCCGCTTGACCTGATGAAATCGGCCTTCATGGATGGTCAGCAGTGCTTCATTCTCCGGGAGAAGAACGAGCGATGCAGGCAACGTGATGTCCTCATCGCCGATGTCGACACCTTCTTTAAATCGAGAGATATCCTCCTCCTCAGCCGGTTTGTCCAAACGGGCCAGATAGGTTTTATCAACGTGGCGGCGAGGGGAGAGGAGGCGATGAGCCAGGTCGCCGTCATTGGTGATGAGCAAAAGCCCTTCAGTGTCTTTGTCCAGACGCCCTACGGGGAATAGATCGTCTCCCGGAGGAACTAATTCCATGACCGTGGGAAAGAGATTGTCTTTCACAGCCGATACATATCCTGCCGGTTTGTGGAGAAGATAATAGACAAGCCCCCGTGTTAAAACGGGTTTCCCGTTTACTGCAATGGTGTCAGCTGTTTCGTCCACCTTCATTTCCGGCTTTGCTGCCGGAACACCGTTTACCGTGATTTGCTTTTTGCGAATCAACTGTTTTACTTCACTGCGGGTACCGACACCGGCATCCGCCAGAAATTTGTCCAAACGTATCATGGGAGGCTCCTTTGCGGGGGAATCGAAGAGGTTGATGCTTTCTTCGTCTGGCATCTCACAATATAGTATATCTTATTTACGCCGGAATGACAAGAATGAGCGTTTGTTGAGCGGAAAAATCTGTGAGGTAAGCATGTAAATCAAAGGGCTAAAATAAGGTATAAAAATAAATTAAAAAAAATAAAAAAAGTACTTGCCAAATTTAAAAACATGTTGTATAATACATTTTGTTCGCAAAACGATGGGCTGTCGCCAAATGGTAAGGCACTGGACTCTGACTCCAGCATTTCAAGGTTCGAATCCTTGCAGCCCAGCTAGGGTCATCACTGAGGTGGTGACCTTTTTTATGCAACAAATAAAGTAAACTCGGCGAACCAAGCCGTTGTGCTAAAAAGAAAAACGAAAGAGGACGGAGAAGACCATGTTGGAAATTGGAAAAAGACAAACACTGCAGATCATGCGGATCACACCCCACGGGGCTTATTTGGGAGAATGTGCAGAAACAAAAACCGGTCAGATGAGAGCGAGCCAGCCGGCGGATACCGTGTTGCTCCCCGGCAAGGAACTGCCGGAAGGTGCCGGTGTAGGCAGTGAACTGGATGTATTTTTGTATAAGGATTCAGAGGATCGTTTGATCGCTACCGCCAGAGAGCCGAAAATCAAATTGGGAGAGTTGGCAGTGCTGGAGGTAAAGAGTGTTACTTCCATCGGAGCATTCTTAGACTGGGGACTGGAAAAGGATCTGTTTCTCCCGTTCAAGGAGCAGGTGGGAAAGCCTGCATCCGGGATGAAGCTTCTTGTGGCGTTGTATGTGGATAAAAGCGGGCGGCTTTGTGGGACCATGAAGGTGGAAAAGCATCTGCGCACCGATTCTTCTTATCAGAAGGATGCGCGGGTGTGGGGAACGATCTACAGTATCAATCCTCGTATCGGAGCCTTTGTGGCGGTGGATAATCGGTATTTCGGCTTGGTTCAGGCCAAGGATCTGGGCTTTGGATATCGGATCGGTGACCGCATTGAAGCCCGGGTCACTCAGGTGAGAGAGGACGGAAAGCTTAACCTCAACCTGAACCGGAAAGCATATAAGCAGATGGAAGAGGATGCTGAGGATCTTTTGCAATTGTTTGACAGCTACGAGGGTGTTCTTCCTTTTACCGATAAAGCGGATCCTGAACTGATCAAGGCAGAGACAGGAATGACGAAAAATGCATTTAAGCGTGCGGTCGGCAGATTGCTGAAAGCGGGAAAAATCATCATCGAGGACGACTGCATCCGCCGGAAGTGATCAGATGAGATCATGCGGAGGGCGGTTCGGGCTGTTTGTGCTCGATCCAGTGAAACTCTACTCCGTTGATTTCGGCATCACGCAGGGCAGATAAATTGTTTCGCCAGATCACCAGTACCGGTTTGATCACATCCAGGCAGAGGCGGACTTCCTGCTCGCTGCAAAATTCCATTAGTTGGAGCCATTCACGATAAGGGTCGCTTCCGTAGGTGCTTTGTTCTGCCACCATATCCGGTGAAAAACCGTGATAGAGGTAATCCAGTGTCAGATGGAAATATGCACACAGTTTTTGTGCAAGTCTCAGACTGATGAGGCGTTTTCCACGCTCGATGGCTCCGATATAATTGACCGATACATTGAGGTCAGAGGCCAGAGTTTCCTGGGAGATGCCCAGACGTTTACGTTCCAGACGAATGCGCTGGCCGATATAAGGATTGATCGTAGAGAGTGTGGTTTTCATAAAACTCCTTTCTTCGGGCGTATGCCGGTCAGTGGATATGAGCTTCATATCTGCTGACTTTTTTATTTGTATTACTCATCATACAATAAAAGAATTAAAGATGTAACAAACTAATTGTATAGGTATAATAACATATAGTGTGGAAATGGGAAAAAAATATGGAAAATACAGAAAAAATAGCAGCAGTGAAAGAGTGGAGTATGTTTATCCTGGGTACGGCGCTGTTGGCTTTTGCCATTAATCAGATTTTTGCTCCGGCCAACATGGTCACCGGAGGCGTGTCCGGTTTGGCGATCGTTTTGGAGGAAGCAATCTGGCAATCAGCCGATGTTCGTATCCCTATCTGGGTATTCAATGCAGTGTTGAATGTCCCCCTTTTTGTGATGGGTTTTGTGACACTTGGCTGGGATGCCATGAAACGGAGCCTGGCAGGCACGATCTTTTTGACCGTTTTTCTGGCGATCATCCCGGAGCAGGGATTGGGGCTGGGGGACAGTCTTCTGACTGCCGTATTCGGAGGTGTGATCAGTGGTGCGGGAACCGGGTTGATCTTTTCTGCAAACGGATCCACCGGAGGAACGGATCTTCTGGCTCTGGTGCTTACCAGGCGATTTCGATCCATGAAAGTGACACAGCTGCTTCTGATCATTGACGGTCTCATTGTGTTGGTGGGTGCGTGGATGTTTGGCCTGACCACAGCGCTTTATACGGTCATTGCTATTTATACCGTCAGTGTGGCATCTGACCGGGTATTGAAAGGTTTTCATGATGCCATGGCAGTCTATGTGATCTCCGGGGGCAGCCGCCGGATTGCCGGAAGGATCATGGAAAATCTGGAGCGCGGCGTCACAAAAATGAGCGTCACCGGCGCATGGTCCGGCGAGGATAAGGAGATGCTGTTTTGTGTGATCGGGAAGCGACAGCTTCCGCAGGTGAAGGATATCATTATGGAAATTGATGAAAATGCCTTTGTGGTGGTGACTGAGGCCAACGAGGTGTTGGGAGAAGGGTTCCGTAAAATTACAGAAAATTAGAAATGGTTCGGATTTGATGGTAAAAATATCCATGTTTTTGAGAGAAACTCCCCTCTATTTGGAGTTTTTTTGAAAAAAATATCGTTTTGTATTAAATTTTCACAAAAAAACACTTCCATTTTTTCGCATTTTGCTATAAAATAGGAGTGCAGATTTTTGCGATTTGAGAGATTTAAGACAGGAGGATGTCAATATGATTTCCAATCAGATTTTACAGAGTACACTTGATGGTTTAAAGGGCATTACAAGAACTGAGCTGTGTGTATGTGATATAGAGGGAAATGTGGTAGCGACCACATTTGATGAGGCAGGAGATTATGGACTGGCGGTGAGTGCTTTTGTCAGTTCTCCGGCCGAGAGCCAGGTGATCCAGGGATACCAGTTCTTTAAGATTTTTGATGAGAATCAGTTGGAGTATATTCTGCTGGCAAAGGGCACCGGCGAGGATGTTTATATGCAGGGAAAGATGGCCGTGTTCCATATTCAGGGTCTTCTGGTTGCTTATAAGGAGCGGTTCGACCGGGATAACTTTATTAAAAACCTGCTGCTGGACAATCTGTTGCTGGTAGATATTTATAACCGCGCGAAGAAACTTCACATCGATATTAACGCACGCCGCACCGTGTTTGTGATCGAGACGCCCAATGAGAATGACAGTGTGGCATTGGAGTGCACCAAGGAGTTCTTTACCGCTAAGTCAAAGGATTTCATCACCGCAGTGGATGAGAAAATGATCATCATTGTGAAGGAAGTTCGCCCTGAGGAGAGCTATGAGGAGATGGAGAAGATCGGGCAGACCTTGTTGGCTGCGCTGACCGAGGCTGGCGTTGTGGACGCACATATTGCGTACGGAACCATCGTCGGCGAGATCAAAGAGGTTTCCCGTTCCTACAAAGAGGCGAAGATGGCTCTGGATGTGGGAAAAATCTTCTATGAGGAGAAAAATGTGGTGGCATACAACAATCTGGGCATTGGCCGTCTGATCTATCAGCTGCCGATCTCCCTGTGCCGTATGTTCATCAAGGAGATTTTTGATGGAAAGTCCCCCAGCAACATGGACGAGGAGACTCTGACCACCATCAACAAGTTCTTCGAGAACAATCTGAATGTATCCGAGACCTCCAGACAGCTCTACATTCATCGTAACACATTGGTTTACCGTTTGGATAAGCTGCAGAAGAGTACCGGTCTGGATCTTCGGGTATTTGACGATGCGATCACCTTTAAGATCGCGCTGATGGTAGTAAAATACATGACATATATCGAGTCAATGGATAAATAATCATGATTGAGTTTAGACACGTTTGCAAGTCCTACGATAAAGAGGTTCAGACCATCAACGACCTCAGCTTTAAGATTGAGGAGGGCGAGTTCGTCTTTATCGTGGGTGCCAGCGGGTCGGGTAAGACCACGCTGTTTAAATTGTTGCTGAAAGAAATAGAGGCGACTTCAGGTAGTATTATAGTCGGCGGCGCAGATATTGGCAGGATGAAACGCAGGCACATCCCCAGATACCGCCGCCGATTTGGCGTTGTATTTCAGGATTTCCGCCTGTTGAAGGATCGGAATGTCTACGAGAATGTGGCTTTCGCCCAGCGGGTGGTCATGACACCGGTGCGGGAACTGAAAAGAAGAGTTCCCGAGGTCCTTGGCTTGGTGGGTCTCTCGGCCAAATACAGGGCATACCCTCACCAGCTTTCCGGTGGAGAACAGCAGCGGGTGGCCATCGCCAGAGCATTGGTGAATCGGCCGGAGATCATTCTGGCAGATGAGCCTACAGGAAATATGGACCCGGAAAATGCTGCTCACATCATGGAGCTTCTGGAAAAGATCAACGAGATGGGCACCACAGTGGTGGTCGTCACCCACAGCCAGGAGATCGTTGAACGGATGCAGAAGCGGGTGATCACCATGAAACGGGGGGTTATGGTCAGCGACGAGAAAAGAGGTGAGCTCCATGAGGATTAGTACCTTTTTTTACTGCGTTGGGCAGGGACTGAAAAACATTTTTCGCAATATCTGGTATTCCCTTGCGTCCGTCGGAACCATGGCGGCCTGTATATTTCTGTTCTGCCTGCTCTATTCCGTGGTGATCAATGTGGGCTATATGACGGTGCGAATGGAGTCCATGGTGGGCATTACCGTATTTTTTGATGAAAAGCTGACAGAGCAGGATATCCTTGCACTGGGAGAAAAAATCAAACGTGACAGAGCGGATGAAGTGGCATCCATGACCTATACATCGGCTGAGCAGGCCTGGGAAAACTTTAAGGATGAATATTTCGCCGGCGCACCCGAGCTGGCAGAGGGCTTTGCCGGGGACAATCCGCTGGCAGATTCGGCATCCTATGAGATTTACCTGAAGGAAGCCCACATGCAGGAGGACTTTGTGGCCTGGCTTGAGGCCCAGGAAGGTGTGCGCCGGGTAAATTATTCCAGTCTGACGGCAGAGGGACTCACAGCATTTCGCAATGTGCTGGCCATTGTTTCCCTTGCACTGATCGGCGTGCTGCTGTGCGTATCGGTGTTCCTCATCGGAAATACGGTGTCCGCTGCCATTGTAAAGCGCAAAGAGGAAATCTGGATCATGCGCTGGATCGGTGCGGAAAATTCCATGATCCGTGCGCCTTTTGTGATCGAGGGACTGCTGATCGGACTGATCGGTTCGGCTATTCCGTTGATCGGTACATGGTACGGCTATGAGCTGGTGGTGGAGCTGGCACTGGAAAAGCTGACCGTCTTTGCCGGACTGCTGGCATTTTTGCCGGCAGAGGAGGTGTTCCGTGTGCTGACGCCGGTGGGCCTCGGCCTGGGTGTGGGCATGGGCCTTGTGGGCAGTCGTGCCTCGGTGCGCAGACATCTGCGTGTATAAGCATCCCGAGTCGTGAGGGCTGGCGGATAGACGGGAGAATATTCCTCAGATGAAAAGTGAGTAACGCTTTCCGTGGGAAGGTGGTAAGGAGAACTCAGTGAGAGACAAAAGAAATAAACGTCGGTTTTTCCGGAGCATACCGGCCTTAGTGTTGGCGCTGGCACTTTGCGCGAGTGCTGTGGCAGCGGCATCGGAGATCGAGGAGAACAAGGATAAACTGGATGATGTTCAGCAGAATATCGATCGGATCGAGGAGGAGCGGAAAGCCACGGCGGACCGATTGAAACAGCTTCAGGCGGATCGAGAGGATGCTGAAGACTACATAGCAGCACTTCAGGCGGAAATTGAAGGCGTGATGGCTGAGGTGGCTGTGATGACCGAAGAAAAATTTGCGGTCATGCAGAAAATCGAGGAGACGGAAGGGGCACTTCTGACTGCGCAGGCTGCGGCTGCAGACCAGTACGACAAGATGAAGCTTCGCATACAGTATATGTATGAGCGGGGGGATACGGAGTATCTGGAACTTTTGCTGACGTCAAAAGGGTTCAGTGATTTCCTGGGCAAGGCGGAGTATATTTCCCGGATATCGGAATATGATAGAGACATGCTGGGGGTTTATCAGGACACCATTCAAGGGATCGAAGATACGAAGACAGAACTGTTTGCCAGAAGGGATGAGCTGTCTGTCTGGGAGACGGAGTTGTCCGCCAAGGAAGCTTCATTGACCATGCTTGCGGAGGAAAAGGATGCGCAGCTTCGTGAGCTGGAGGGGCTTATCGATGACACGGAGCATCTGATCGTGGATTATGATAAGGCATTGAAGGAAGAGGAGGCAGAGCTCCTAACGATCCAGAAAGAGATCGAGCGTCTGGAGGAGGAAGAGCGTAAACGCAAGGAAGAAGAGGAACGTAAGCGCCAGGAGGAACTGGCGAATCAAAATAATTCCGGGAACCAGAACAGTACAGGAAATCAGGGCAGTAACCAGCAGGTGTCGTCCAAGGGGATGATCTGGCCGGTAGCCAGCTGTACCCGTATCACCTCCTATTTCGGTTACCG
>JAFOFP010000056.1 GCA_017387285.1 Lachnospiraceae bacterium | reverse complement strand
TTTGCCAACCGTGCCGGCTGTGTGGGCATGGCGGCCAATATGATCGGTGTGCGAAAGCGCATCATTGTATTTGACAACAATGGTTCATATATGGTAATGTTTAATCCGGAGATTACCAAGTGTGCCGGTGAGTATGAGACCGAGGAGGGATGTCTGTCCCTGCTTGGTGGTCCGCGAAAGACAAAACGGTATCAGCGGATCACGGTGAAATTTCAGACCATGGAGTTTAAATCGAAGGTACAGGCCTTTGAGGGCTGGACAGCTCAGATCATTCAGCACGAAATCGATCACTGTAACGGAATTTTGATATAAGAGAAAATGAGGTTTTGATTATGCGTATTGGCATTGGATATGATGTCCACCGTCTGGTGGAAGATCGCAAATTGATTCTTGGCGGAGTGGAGATTCCCTATGAGAAGGGGCTTCTGGGCCATTCGGATGCAGATGTTTTGGTTCACGCGGTGATGGATGCGTTGCTCGGTGCAGCGGCGCTGGGGGACATCGGCCAGCATTTCCCGGACAATGATCCTCAGTACAAGGGTATTTCCAGTATCCTTCTGCTGGAGAAGGTGGGACAGCTGTTGAATGAAAAGGGCTATCGCGTGGTCAATATCGACTCCATCGTGATCGCCCAGAAACCGAAGCTGCTGCCTTATCGTCCTCAAATGGCAGAAAATATGGCGCAGGCCCTCGGTATTCCGGTGGACTGTGTCAGTGTGAAGGCCACCACCGAGGAGGGAATGGGCTTCACGGGAACCGGAGACGGGATGGCATCCCAAGCGGTGGTATTGTTGGAAAATTGAGCAATTCTCTCTTGACAAAATCGCCATTCCCACATATTCTATAGGAAAGACTGCATAAGATAATGGTGCGGGTCTTGATTATAATGAATAAATGCGCAGAGCGGAGAGAGTATCTGTTTTGCTTCTGACAGAGAGAGATGGTCACCGGCTGAAAGCCATCTTGAGACAGGAAACAGTGAAGTGCATCCGGGAGCAGACACGGGGAATTTAAGTATCCGTGTACGGTTGATCGACGTTAACGATTTCGAGTGGGTGCTTTGGCACCTAAAAGAGTGGAACCGCGGATAAACTTCGTCTCTTATGGAGATGAAGTTTCTTTTTTTACTCACCCAAACGACATCATGCAGGAGCAATATTATGGGGTTAATCAGTTTTGTTCGTGACGAGATCGCTATCGTCCGTGAGCGTGACCCGGCGATCAAATCCTCCATGGAGGTACTATTGTATCCCAGTTTTAAGGCGATGATTTATTATCGCATCGCTCACAGGCTTTACCTGAAGAAGCATTATTTCTGGGCCAGATGGATTTCACAGAAGAGCGTGAGAAAGACCGGGATCGAGATTCATCCCGGAGCTACCATCGGCAAGGGGTTGTTTATTGACCACGGTGCGGGGGTGGTGATCGGAGAGACCGCCATTCTCGGTGACAATGTGACCCTGTTTCAGGGGGTTACCCTGGGCGGTAACGGAAAAGAGAAGGGAAAGCGACATCCCACCCTGGGCGACAATGTGATGGTCAGTGCAGGCGCGAAGATTCTAGGCTCCTTTACCATCGGGGAAAATTCCAAGATCGGAGCCGGATCGGTGGTGCTTCAGGAAGTTCCCCCCAATGCTACCGTGGTTGGTGTTCCCGGTCGTATCGTGAAGCGGGACAACGTGAAAATCCCCCGTATGGATATGGATCAGGTCACATTGCCTGACCCCATCTTAAACGATATTACTCAGTTGAAACGGGAAAATCTGGAGCTGAAAGCGGAGTTGGCCTTGCTGCGGAAGTGTGTTTTGGCTGAGGATAAAGAACAATCAAGTTAACTTATCAAACGATAATAATGATATAAGGAGAAAACTATGAAAATCTACAATTCAGTATCTAAGATGAAAGAAGAGTTCGTTCCTCTGGAGCCGGGAAAAGTAAAGATTTATGTATGTGGCCCTACGGTTTACAACTTTATCCATATTGGAAATGCACGTCCCATGATTGTGTTTGACACCGTGCGCCGTTATTTTGAGTACAAGGGATATCAGGTAAACTATGTATCCAACTTTACCGATGTGGATGATAAGATCATCAAGAAATCTGTGGAGGAGGGCGTTGATTCCTCTGTGATTTCCGAGCGTTATATTGAGGAGTGTAAGAAGGATATGGCAGGGATGAATGTTCGCCCCGCGACCACTCACCCCAAGGCAACTCAGGAAATCGGCGGTATGCAGGAGATGATTTCCGGTTTGATTGAAAAGGGCTTTGCCTATCCCGTAGAGGATGGTACGGTATATTATCGCACCCGCAAGTTTAAGCCTTACGGAAAGCTGTCCCACAAAAATTTGGACGATCTTCAGTCCGGACATCGAGAGATCAAGGTTGCCGGCACCAGCGACAAGGAGGATGAGTTGGATTTCGTTCTCTGGAAGCCGAAGAAAGAGGGAGAGCCCTACTGGGAGTCCCCCTGGTGTCAGGGCCGTCCGGGCTGGCACATTGAGTGTTCTGTCATGGCCAGGCGTTATCTGGGCGATCAGATCGACATCCATGCAGGCGGAGAGGACTTGATTTTCCCTCACCACGAGAATGAGATCGCCCAGAGTGAGGCTTATAACGGAAAAGAGTTTGCCCGTTACTGGATGCACAATGCGTTCTTGAACATTGATAATAAGAAGATGTCCAAATCTCTGGGCAATTTCTTCACCGTTCGTGAGATCAGTGAAAAGTACGATCTGCAGGTGCTTCGTTTCTTCATGCTGAGCGCTCACTATCGCAGTCCATTGAACTTCAGTGCAGAGCTGATGGAGGCCAGCAAGAATGGCCTGGAGCGTATTCTGACTGCAGTGGAGCGCCTTGGCGATCTGCAGAAGAAGGCTGAGGGAGAACTGACTGCCGAGGAGCAGGCAGTTAAGACTGCAGCTGAAGGTCTGATTGCCAAGTATGAGGCGGCAATGGATGACGACTTCAATACCGCTGACGCCATTTCCGCAGTATTTGAGCTGGTTAAACTGGCAAACACTGAGGTGAAGGACGGCAGCAGCAAGGAGCTGGTGGATTGGGTAAAGGCAGAGATCGAGAATCTTTGCGATGTACTGGGTATCATCACCGAGAAGAAAGAGGAACTGCTTGATTCTGAGATCGAGGAGATGATCGCAAAGCGTCAGCAGGCCCGTAAAGATAAGAACTTCGCACTGGCCGATCAGATCCGTAATGAATTGCTGGAGAAGGGTATTGTTCTGTTGGATACCCGTGAGGGAGTAAAATGGAAGAAGGCCTGATCAGAGGATTGTTTGATCCGGATGAAATTGATGTGAGAACTTATTCTCCGCTGACATTGGCGTTTATGGGAGATGCGGTATTTGAGTTGATGGCCCGCACGCTGGTGGTTACGGAGAGCAATACTGCGCCGGAAAAGCTTCACCGGCGGACTACCCGTCTGGTGAAAGCGGAGGCGCAGGCTGCCATGGGACATGGGATCTGGGATGAACTGACCGCCGAGGAGCAGTCCGTTTACCGCCGGGGACGAAATGCCCAGTCCTATACTCATGCAAAAAATGCATCGGTCAGCGATTATCGCCATGCTACCGGTCTGGAGGCATTGTTTGGCTACCTTTATCTGACCGGACAGCAGGGGCGGATGATGGAGCTGATGAAACGCTGTGTAGAGATCCTTGAAGAAAAACTGCAATAATGGAGGTTGTTTTGAGATACGAAGAATTTACCATAGAGGGACGCAATGCCGTACTGGAGGCATATCGCTCCGGAAAGACCATTGACCGTCTGTTTGTACTGGATGGCTGTCAGGATGGCCCTGTAAAGACCATTCTGCGGGAGGCGAAGAAACAGAACACATTGGTACAGTTTGTGGCCAAGGAGAGACTTGACCATATGTCTGAGACCGGAAAGCATCAGGGTGTGGTGGCTTATGCGGCTGCATATGCTTACGCCGAGGTGTCCGATATTCTTGAGGCAGCCAGAGCCAAGAATGAGCCTCCGTTTATCTTTTTACTGGATGAGATCGAGGATCCCCACAATCTGGGAGCGATCATCCGTACCGCCAATCTGGCGGGGGCACACGGGGTGATCATTCCCAAGCGCAGAGCAGCAGGCCTGACCGCAGTGGTAGCCAGAACCTCAGCGGGAGCACTCAATTACACTCCCGTGGCAAAGGTCACCAATCTGGCCAATACCATTGAGGATCTGAAGAAGGAAGGTCTCTGGTTTGTATGTGCCGACATGGGTGGACAGACCATGTATGATCTCAATCTGACAGGACCCATTGGTCTGGTTATCGGAAATGAGGGTCAGGGTGTCAGCCGTCTGGTGAGAGAGAAATGCGATATGATCGCTTCTATCCCCATGAAGGGAGATATTGATTCCCTGAATGCGTCGGTGGCAGCAGGTGTGCTGGCCTATGAGATCGTGAGACAGAGATTGAAGGGGTGATCAGGGATGATCACAAGAGAGGAAGCGATTGCTTATTGCCTAACCTATGAGGATGTGTATGAAGATTATCCGTTTCATGACGATAGTTGGTGCGTGATCCGTCATCGGAAAAACAGCAAGGTTTTCGCTTGGATCTATGAGCGTCAGGGAAACATATGGATTAATGTGAAGTGCAGCCCGGAGTGGAGAGATTTTTGGAGAAGTGCATTTGCTTCTGTGGTTCCCGGATATCATTTGAATAAGGAACACTGAAATAAAAACAACGCCTTGCTCGTATGAGCGAGGCGTTGTTGGTTGATTTTGAGTTAAGAAAACAAAAGGGGAAGTCTTCCGACTTCCCCAA
The DNA here is from genome assembly GCA_017387285.1 of Lachnospiraceae bacterium. Classification (GTDB taxonomy): domain Bacteria; phylum Bacillota; class Clostridia; order Lachnospirales; family Lachnospiraceae; genus RGIG423. Next base: position 44 of record JAFOFP010000056.1, on the reverse strand, counting down.
GAGCTGACGAGCAGACTCGAACTGCCGACCTCCTCATTACCAAT
>JAFOFP010000055.1 GCA_017387285.1 Lachnospiraceae bacterium | reverse complement strand
GGTGGGGGATGCCGATGTGGTGATCGTCATGTTGGGAACCAATGCCGGATTGAGAGACCAGCACGGTGCAAATTATGAGACCCTGATCGGAGAGATCCGGCGGGATATGAAAGCGGATGCGATACTGGTTCTGGTGGCACCGCCCCATGCCACGGAGGATCCGTCAAAACCCAACTACGGCTACAACGAAAATGTATTCAGCGCGGTGGAGTTTGTGCGGGCATTTGCGGCAGAGGAAGGTATTCCTCTCATTGATGCCTACGCAGATAGTCCCATCCAGCCTGAGAATGAGGATCAGTATCAGAGTTGCGATGGACTTCATATGAACGATGCCGGATATAAGGCCTTTGCGGAGTTTGTGACAGAGGAACTGAAAACAATCCGAGGAAAATGATGAGGAGAGAGCAGATATGAGAAAGAATTTCGGCGCAAAAGCAATGGTTTATCCCATGCCGGTGCTGATCATCGGCAGTTACGATGAATATGGAGTTCCCAACGCTATGAATGCGGCATGGGGAGGCATCTCTGAGGAGACGGAGATATCAATCTGCGTATCAGAGGATCACAAAACCACCGCCAATATACTGAAGACCGGTGCATTCACGGTCAGTGCGGCAGATGCAGATAATGTGATCGCCGCCGATTATGTGGGCATCGTCTCCGGAAATAAGGTGCCGGATAAAATCGCAAAGGCCGGCTGGACGGCAGTGAAAAGTGAAGCAGTCAATGCACCTGTGTTTGCAGAACTGCCCTTTGTATTGGAATGCAGATTGAAATCCTATGATGAGGAAAGCTGCCGCCTGGTGGGCGAGATTGTTAATGTGTCTGTGGACGAGAGGGTTTTGACGGATGGGAAAGTGGATCTGACCAAGTTTAGACCCATCACCTACGATCCGGCGAACCATGCGTATGTGACACTGGGAGAGTGCGTGGGAAAGGCGTTCTCGGATGGAAGAAAATTGAAAGAAGAATGATGTATTTAATCATTGGGAGGTCGATATGTTAGTTCTTGTTTACAGAAAATGCAGTACCTGTTTAAAGGCATTGAAATGGTTGGAGGATCATGGTGTGGCTTTTGAGGAGCGCCCCATTGTAGATCAAAATCCTACCTATGAGGAGCTGAAGGCGTGGTATGAAAAGAGCGGTCTGCCCCTGAAAAAGTTTTTCAACACCAGCGGCCTGCTGTACAAAGATCAGGGGCTGAAGGACAAACTACCTCAGATGAGTGAGGATGAGCAGCTGAGACTGCTGGCCACCAACGGAATGCTGGTGAAGCGCCCGCTGGTGGTGGGCGAGGATTTCGTGCTGACCGGATTTCGGGAGAAAGAGTGGGAGGAAAGGTTGAAATGACCTGTCATGGAGACAGCTGCTGAGGAAGGACTGCTTGCTGAGCGGCAACCAAATTCCGGAACGGTAAAGCAACTGAAGTCCTTTATGGACAATTAATCCAAACATTATCCGCCCTCCTTTTCGCACAATTTTATCATCGATTCTGATGAAAATCAAGCAACGCATATTAACAGACCCGCAGGGGAACTTGTGCTGTTCTTTCCATAATCCCTTAAAAGGAAGGTAAAGATTTACATAGGACAATACATTTATTGTGGCCGGTTATTTAAAATCGATCGAGCAATTACTGTGGGATATCATCTATATTATCGGACAGGGACGGCAGATACGGGGTGTTAATATTGAACAGGACAATTTTGAAGATATTGACACCACCTTGGGATCTCTACAGTATTTTATCACCAATTATTCTAACGATGATTTGTTTGAAACTGCCTTTGGAACAAGTACTCGTTTTGTGATGAGATACTTAAGAAGCCAGCTTTCTGTATGGCGTGCGAAATATAGAAATGGATATTTCCATAAACACAATTTGGAGGATAAAGAGAAAATCAATTTGATTCGTGAAGAAACATTC
>JAFOFP010000008.1 GCA_017387285.1 Lachnospiraceae bacterium | reverse complement strand
GGGTATCCTGCGCCAACACGCCCCGTTTTAAGTCGGTGGGCAGTTCACCACGCTCATCCAACTCGTAATCCTGCAGCCATAGACCGCTGTCATAATAATCTCTCAGGCAATCAATATGCCGTTTTAGCAATGGGTTTTGCTCATAGATTTCTGAGATGGTTTTAATGTCAACAGCAATATCTCTTTCGCCCGTCGAAGCACCGGCAATTCACGATTGGCAATCAGCCGCCCCAGCTTTGTCATTGCGCATGTCTCATATACCAAAACAGCCTCATCATAAGTCAGCTTCAACGTAGACAAATGAAAGCTTTCCACCTCATCCTGCGTCAAATGTTTCTCCCCAAAAGAAACGACATTGCAGAGATAGTAATGATTGATGTTATGTCGGTGAATCAAGTTATAATAGTCCTCAACAACACCGATCTTACACAGCACTTCAACCTGGGCACCCAGTTCTTCTATCAGCTCTCTCTGTATGGCCGAACGCAGGTATTCACCCTCTTCCACACCGCCGCCGGCGGTTTCAATCCAGGTCCCATCCACAAAATCATCATTTCGCATCGCGCGGACAAAATAGAAATATCCTTTGTCATCGCACACGATGGCTCTTGCGATCTGTCGGTCGTGGCTGGTATAGGTAAAGGGCCACTCTTCGTCTTGAAGCTGCAGATTGATTTCCTGCCGCGTATTCATGATACAATAAACCTCCGAATCATAAATGGACTGATTGTTTGACACTTTGGATCAACTTAATGTTACGGAAATGTCCTCTCTCAGCTTCTCCCGAAATTCCAGCTTCCAATCTATGCTGTCTGCCGGTTCAAACCGAACAGTGGAGCAGGCAATATGCCAGCCTATATTCTGCGTATCATTTCCCCCATTGTCTGTACGAACACCGGCAGTCCTTGCCGGCCGTGAAATATAGATCGCCGTCGGACCGTCTGCACCTCCGATAATACCGATGGCACCGGCAAAGCTTCCATCCTCATTAGCTTTCTGCTCCGCAATATCTGTTCGCATGCGGGGCTGGTCACTCTGAGCACAGTCCCTCACAGAAAACCTCCGATTCGGCAGATCAGGTGACAAGGTATAGCTCATCTGTGTGTAATGATCGGGAAACTCATACACAGGATCATTCAACCGCATTGAAGATATTTCCTGCGGCTCCAGGGAATGAATGGTTAATGTATGCTCTACTCCGGAGATAGGATGCGTAAACTTAACTCTATCGCCAACCTTTGGTGCGGTCAAACGCATCCCTTTTAATGCTGTCGGAGAAACCTCCAGTTTCAATTCCATATGTTCAATTACTTTGGGTTTCTTGTCTGTCCAGGGAAAAGAAAAACGATGAAAACCATAACCGTTCTCCCGATCAAGACCATAATGATCTGCGATCCAGCCGGCCTCGGTTTCCGTTCGGGTGCCATCAGGCAAACAGCTTTTGGGAATCCAACAAAAGCCGCTGCCCAAACTCATCTTTAATATACTGCCGTCAACCGTCAGCTCAGCACGGACGTCAACATTCAGCGGATGTTCACGGGAGGCCTGCTCCATTTCTTCCTCTGAAAGGTTGGATCCGTATTCATCCGTCAGGTTCCATTTATCCATGAATTCACGGATACTCCCGGCACTGGCCTCCACGCAGAGGTCAAGCACAATTCCGTCACTGCAGCGGTAAATAGCAGGAACATACCACCGTGAACCGCCCCAATCAAAGGCCTTTCCAATGAAAATCTCTTTTCCGGCTCGTCCGTGTCCTCTTGTCTCAAAAAAACCACCGCCGAAACAAACCTTCCATTGGGGAGCCGTGGGAACTTTCGGCTCCGCGGGAGCCCATTCCTCGTAATCCGGTCCAAAGGTCAGCTTGCGGTAGTCAAAGCTTTTTCGCACTGTCGCCATGTAGTCAAAGGGATCTTCCATGGGCGTCAATGGACAAAAATATTCATGGAAATCTTCAGCTGATGGTTTAGATAATGCTTCATTGATCTTTATGAAGCAGCTTTTTTGTTCCTCTGTGATGGGATTCTCCTGCAAAAAACGCGCAAAACCCGATCGTTTCCACTGGTGTGACTGCTCCAGCGCAGCCCCATCACCGCAGGCCATCAACAGCCGAAGAAAATCGGAAAAATTCTCTGCCAACGGATGAACATAATCTCCGGGAGTATTCATGGGACTTACCGCAAACACCATTTCTCCGAAGCCTTCAATTTGTCCATAATGGATACCGTCCACTCCTGCCCATCCGATCACCGTCATTCCAACCGGCGTACAGAAATAACCGCCGGTCTCATTGCCGGGGCATACTCCGCAGGGAGACAAATCAAAGTCATATTTTTTTTGCAGCAGTATAAATTTATCATAGGTGATCATTGGGTGTCTCCATGATTCAAATATAGTTAAGATGTCTTTCTCACATCTGTCATTCTGTCCAATCAAGATAGCTCAATCGCCGCAAGCTTCCCTCCGGGAAGGTATACTCTGCGGTACGGAAGGGATAAGTGATCTCATCCTCATAATACCATGGATTCTCCATGTGCAGAGGATTATTGATCACATGAAACTCCTGTGCCGGCATATAGCCCTGTCCCAACAAAAAGGCACGTTCTCCGGCCTCACTCTCACAGATATCCACGATCATCACCACATGACCGGGGCTTCCACCTTTGAGAAATACATCGCCGACCTGCACTTCCTCTAATGTGATCGGTTTCGATTCATATACATCCATGGACAGCGTACCGGCATAGGCAAACACCATCCGCATGTATTTCTTAAAGCTTTCGTAGGAATCATCATATGTACCGGCGTCCGTCCAACTGATGTCGTTTCCGTTGATCGCGATCCGATGCCCGTCACGCCACTTGCTGTATTCAGCCAGGAAACCATTGGTGAAATGAAATTGAAGCTGTGATTCACGGCCTGTCTGCAGGCAATACTCCGCAAACACTCGCATGACCGAATCGGCACATTGCTGAAGATCCTCAGCCTCAATGGGAAGTCCAAAGACTGCCGCATGGACTCGCTGATTGCCTTTTTCTGAGCTATTATAGAGAAGGACCGGTGCCCCGTCCGCCTTCATAGGATAGCTGCGCAAAAAATCGGTCAGACTGTTTTTGGCCGCTTCATAACGTGCATATCCCTTCGGTGTGCAGATTCGCTCAGCAAGGGTAATACCATCGGCGTTGATCAATAAATCATCTTCAATTTTTTCAGTAGGTTCGGTAAGCAGTGCCGGCGTTTCTGATGTGCCGGCGTTGACATCCGATAATTCTGATTCGTTCTCCAAAGGCGAGTTATCATCATTTTCGGATGTTCCAAATATCACCTTGTTTTCATGATCACTCTCATGTTCTCCGGAGATTGTTTCCGGATCTGTATGGCTGCTGCAGCCGGTCAAAACGGAAATAAGCAAAATGATCACGAAGTATATTATTCCCCGCTTGCTGTTTATTCTCTTTTTCATTTCACACCCCCATGTATAGATTACACGATCCCCAATTCAGCTGCACCGCGGCCGATCAATATTTTGACCGGTCACTCTCTCGACTGAATATCCAGATTGATCTGCTCCAGGTAGTGGATCATGATATCCCGCTGAGAGCGGATCTTGTAGGTTTTGTCCACTTCATCGTAAGTAAAGCTCTTTCTTCCCCCGGCTTCCTTCCGATCCCAAAACCGTTTAATGTCTGCAAAAGGCAGATAGTAATATTCATTTCGCTTAGTGAACCCCAACAGAATAAACGCCAGCCCGCCCTGTTTTTCAAATTCCTCCATAAAGGCAATCTGATGAGGATGAATATTGTGGAGAGGCACGGTATCCACAGCACTCTCCTTCGCATCAAAACACACCGGTATGGACTGGATCACACCGATATAATCCACCGTACTTTTCTGGTCGAAGTATGCCAACGTAATGTGGCGCTTTTCCGGATCAATGGTGATGGGCTTGATGGGCGTGGGAATCTTCTGGATCAATGCCAGACCGTTCTCCCGATACCGCTCATTGGTGTGATTGATCATCTCCTCTAGGCCGGAACCTCTTAATCCTCTTGAATTCCAGGTAGCCATAATCCTTCTCCTGTCAGAACACGCTTCATGATAGGCGGTACATTGGCGGTAAATTGTCTCCGTGACAACCGTTCAAAAGCCGGTTCCATGTTAGGGAAATTCACTCTCCATGCATGAAGCAGCTGTATTTTCAAACCGTAACGGTCTCTGAACAGCTTATTTACCGACGCGTCGCCGTATTTGGTATCTCCTATAATCCCATGGCCGATGCTGGCTAAATGAGCACGGATCTGATGGGATTTTCCGGTAATCAGTTCCACTTCCAAAAGGGTAACCTGATCATTGTCCAGCAGGTTTCGATAGACCGTAACGATAGGCACGGAACCTTCGGTCTGTGTTCTGGAAACCGTCACCTGATTGGTCTTTTCATCCTTGGTCAGGTAGCCTTCGATTCGCTGCTCGCCTTTGAGAACACCCTTCACCAAACAAAGGTAACGTTTGCGCAGGGTTCTGTCCCGCAGTAGCTTTGACATAGCCTGAGACCCCGGCAATGATTTGCCGCAGATCACCATGCCGCTGGTATTGCGGTCAAGTCGGTTACAGACAGAGGGGCGAAACAGCTCCAGCTGTTTTTCCGTGATCTTTTTGTTGGTTAACAGATAATGAATCAAATATTCGTTCAGAGACATATCTGTAGGAACAGCTTTCTGAGAAAGCTATGATCCAAAAGTGCAAGTCTCCCAAATTAAAATGATATATCTTTGCCCGCCGGCTTTTACGAGGTTTTGTAACTTTCTTAGCGGCATGGCGAACAAAAAGGAATGCCCGGTTTCAACTGTCTGAAGACGAAGTCTG